>NZ_QUGN01000011.1:0-181137 GCF_003479085.1 Clostridium sp. AF19-22AC
AATTTTTTCATTTAACTATTGACATTTATTAGCTGGACTTTATCTCTTCACGAAGCCGAAATCTGATCCAAAACTTGCTACGAACCAGACCTTGCCATATATCTCACTTCTCTTAACATTCCCGATATCAGCCATACGGCTGTCATCACTGCTTAAATGATTATCTCCCAGGACAAAATATTCTGTCCCGTCCAATATAACAGGCTCTTCCGCGATGCCTGCTTCCTCGATATCCTCTGCGAAAATATGTTCCAGTGTCTCGGTGCCGTTGATATAGACGCTCCCGTCCTTAATCTGCACCGTCTCACCCGGAAGCCCTACAACTCTTTTGATGGAATAATGGGTATTCTCATTTCCGTTGGGCTTAAATGCAATGATATCCCCCCGCTTTGGTTTACTGGCATTATAGATCAGCCGGTTCACCAGAACAACATCCCCGTTCTGCAGAACAGGTTTCATCGAATCCCCAGCATTGCTGACACGCTGTCCAAAAAACCATACAAGCACGAAAGCAATCATACAGGTAATTGCAATCTGAACCGTCCAGTTCACGACTGCAGCCGCTTTCTGCCGCTGAGCCTTAGTCTTTTCCTTACGGAAACGCAGCTGCGGCTTGCCGGTCTCAAACCTGAGCCCCTGCTTTTTCATTTTCTGTTTTTTTCTTGCCTGCTTCCGGCGCCTCTTACGAAAATTCAAATCCTGCATATATTTTCCTCATAATTACATTTATACCTTCTTAAAAGATAAAAGGGACAATATACATGTTGTACTTGTCCCTCTCAATGTTACTATTTTACTAATTCTTTTACCTTAGCTCTCTTACCAACACGGTCTCTTAAGTAGTTCAGTTTAGCTCTTCTTACTTTACCTCTTCTGATTACTTCTACCTTTTCAACGTTTGGTGAGTGTAACGGCCAAGTCTTCTCAACACCGATACCGTTAGAATTCTTTCTAACTGTGAAAGTAGCTCTTGTGCTTCCACCCTGTTTCTTCAGGACTGTTCCTTCAAAAACCTGAATTCTTTCACGGTTACCCTCTTTAATTTTAGCGTATACTTTTACAGTATCACCAACATTAAATTCCGGTGCATTTTCCTTTAACTGCTCTGCTTCGATTTTTCTGATAATATCATTCATTGTGTGACCTCCTTAATATTTAGACGTTCTTAATGCCTATCAGCAGACTTATCTGGTGTCTGTCGGACCTTTTGCGCATCAGAGGACCATCGCTTTTCATTTCACAACTGTTGTATTTTACCATACTTTCATCGAAGATTCAAGCAGAATTTACTATTTAAAGGGTATTTATTTCTTCTATTTGTTTCAACCAATCCCTGCCAGTTCATCCATTCTTTCCATATAAAGGTGATTGAACACTGCAATTACCCTTCCGACACCGATTACCGCCAGCACAGTGCCGAGACCTATTCCGACCAGCTTTCCCGCGAACACAAGTCCAACTGTGATCGTTATAGAAATGTTCACCACGTCAAAACAGTTCTTTGTGAATCCCACACCCTTTCCAGTACAATCTGCAATCGCCTGCACGATCCCGTCCCCCGGATTCGGGATTACCCTCATATTCAATGACATGGCTGCACCCGCCCCGGTCAGGATAATTGCGAGGACCAAAAACAGACCCCTTCCTGCAAAACTTCCCACAAAGCTGCCACCATATGTTTTCTGAAGATCGGGCAGCCAGCCTGAAAATATATTCAAAAACCTTGTAAATATAAGACTCAGAGGAAACTGCAGCACATCCATAAAAAGCACTAATTTCAGATTCACTTGATTTGCATGTTCCAGAACAGCACCTTCCTTTATCGAATATTTCCTGTTTCTGATCACATGCAGAATCATCTCAAACACGACAAATAATGCATACAGCACAAGTGTCATATTTCCGAAATTCAAGTTCCATATAGTAGAAATGCTGTAGGAAACAGATATGATCGGAGATACCCCGAGACCTGTTTTTGTGTTTAATGTAATGCCTAGAGCAAGAACAAGCAGCCCTAAAAGATAGAAGAATCCTCTGAATAAATATGCCTTTTTCATAAAATAAATACGCTTCTTTCCAGTCGTAATTTTAGCCTTCTTCTATATTAACATAAAATAGACTTTCTTCTACTATTTTTAAATCTCCAATATTTGTTTCACTCTGTCTATACCGATATTGCAGAGATCAGCAATTTCTTCCAGTGATTTACCCTGCATGTATAACTTGAATATCTGACGGGTACGGCGTTCACCTTCCTGTTCTCCCAACTCCTTACCCCTGCGTAACCCAATCTCTTCCCCAGCTTTAATTCCTCTCTTTTCAGCGCTGCTGATCTGGGTATTATAATCCTTCAATGCCTTTTCCCTGGCCTCGTATTCCAGCCGTTTCTGCTCGTCAGCACTCAGATTGAGTAATGTATTGTATGCTTCATCGAAATATTCGTTAGTTTTAGCCATATTCTGAAATTCCTCCTTGTTTTTGCTGCTGAAGAACCTCATCCATGCAAGAACATCTTCTCCGGTCTTAACCTCAGGAGGCAGTTTTTTCAGCTCCAGTATCTGAAGTTCCATTTTATCGGAATACAGTTGTGATGTCTGATCATCCCGGAAATGAATCCTGCGGTAACACTTGTTGTCATTCGGAAAATGGATGAAGTCTAAAATACTTACATGGATACACTTCTGCAGCTTTTCATAGGACTCACCTTTACGGATCTGGCTGTTAAACATCTTACTTAAGTAGAACAAGGCGGGTTCATCCCAGTATTCAAAGTATTTGACCTGCATTTCCATGTTCATCTGCGTCCCGTCTTTAAGTTCTTCTGATTTATTATTATCATATCATGAAATACAGATATGTAAAAGACAGAAATACCTTCAAAATGTAGTGTTTTTATTTTTTTCTGCGGTTCTAAATAAGTAATTAATTGGGTAAACCGGCGAACTGCCGATTGAAAAATGAAAGGTGAAAATTGAAAGACACAGAAAAACCCGATACCGCAGCTTAATCATGCAGCATCGGATTCCCCATTTACTATTTGCCCCTCTTCCCTCGTTATGTTACATTTTATGAAAAACAGGTTTCAGGCATCCATAAAGGCTTTTATACAACTGATACTGCTCCTGATACCTGCCCGACTGTTCTTCCCTCGGCCGGTAGCTTATGCCCGGCCTTACCATCTGTTTTACTGCCTGTTCAATGGTATCGTATATTCCTGCCCCGACAGCAGCCAGAACAGCGCTGCCTAAGCAGCCTGCTTCCTTGCATTCCAGTGTCTCGACCGTCAGTCCGGTAACATCCGCCTTCGTCTGGAGCCACAGGGGTGAACGTGCTCCTCCGCCTGTGGCCCGCAGGCCTTGGATCAGAATCCCTGACTTCTCCATCGTTTCTATATTGAACTTCAGTTCAAAACATAAACTGTCCAGAATCCCCTTCAATATATCATGCCGGGTGCTTGAAAGCGTTAATCCCACAATAGCACCTTTGCTTTCCATATCACACAAAGGTGTCCCGCTGCCGTTAAAATGTGGCAGCACTAATATCGAGGAAGGGCCATCAGGACATTTACTCTGTGCATATGTATAGAAATCCATATTCAAATGCCCAGCCTCCTCCAGTTCCCGGTATCCAAACTGGTCCCTGTACCATTGCTGCAGAATTCCGCCTGTCTGCATGTGTGCAAAGGAGAAATACTGCCCCGGTACAGCATGCACATAACAGGAATAAAAACTGTCACGCATACTCTGGCTTAAGATCGGCTCTGGAAAGGTGACCGACAGTACTTCTGCCGTGCCCGTACTGTCTAATGCCATCCGGGTATCAATTACGCCCGCCCCTAAAGCGCCTGCAGGCTGGTCATGGCAGCCCGCCACTAGCAGCGGCCTGTTATTCAGACCGATCCTGTCTGCCAATTGTGACGATAGCTTTCCTATGACATCTCCTGATTTGACAAGAGGTGAGAGCAGACTCTCTGAAATCCCCATGTTCTCTAGTATTTGCCCCGACCATTTTCCTTCTTCCAGACTATATCCCATCGAGCGGCTTGCCATTGTCAGATCCAGCACTGGTTCTCCGCCCAGTCTTTGAAAGATAAATTCTTCATACGTAATGAATCTCCATGCCTTTTCTGAGATTTCCGGTCTCTCATCCAGAAACCACATGATTTTGGCCATCATGTTAATCGGATGCAGCGGCTGCCCTGTTACTTCATATAACTGCCGCTCGTCAAATTCCTCCCGGTATTTTTCACACTGTTTCTCCGGCCTGTAGTCCATTCCCAGCACCGCCGGGTGCAGTACTTCATAGGACTTATCTACCGGTATCACTGCATCCCCCTGAACACTCAGACTGACTGCGGCGGCATTCTGAATTTCCGCATTTTTTACAGCCTCCTGCATACTCTCTATAAGCAGACTGAATACCGCATCCGGATTCTGCTCTGCCTGAAAAGGTTCCTTGCAGAACACCGGGTACTCTCTGTAACCGCGTCCTAGTTCTCTGCCCTCCTGATCAAATACTACTGTCTTGCATCCCGTCGTCCCTACATCAAGCCCTAACAGATAAGCTCTGTCCACATGAGTCCCCCCTTTATTGTGCCTGCACGGCAGCACCGCACAACAACTGGTCCTGCATCCTGCGAAGCTGCAGCAGTACTGATGTTTCATTCAGTTCCACCATATCATATGTGATCACTTCATCTTTTTGGACATCCACCTTCATCCTTGCGCCCTTTGCAAGTCCAACCGGCAGCATATTCCCCCGTCTTGCCACATCCGCCAGTTCTATGCTGGCACGGTAGCAGTACTCACCAATCGCATCCAGTACTTCTCCCGCCTTCAGATTTTTCTTCGCTATTGTAATACATTCACTGGTCAGGTGGTCCATCGGTTGTCCTGTAGATTCTCCATATACTGCCTCCTGCACCGCTGTTATCGGTGTCTCAATGGAACACAGATGGTAAGGCCGGTATAAGAGGTAATTTGGACCATCCCCCATGTCTCTTTGTACCAGGCCATCAATGATCCTCTGGTTATCTGTTGTGACAACAACAAAGATACCGGGCGCTATATCACCAATCGCGAAATCTACCACGCCCTCTTTTTCCAGTATCCCGCCCTGGCTTTTAAGACTGAATACCTTCGTCAGATCCTTAACATTACATTTTGCACAATGCATTCCCCGGATATCAGGCACAAGTCCCGTTGCATTCGATACCGCGCACATTTCAATCATGGTCTTGGAACCATCAACAAACTCAATCAGCATCCTTGGCGCCATTTTGCGTGCGGCCGCCTTATCGGCCCACTCCCTCATTCCCGGATTTGCATAAAAATCCAGCGGATTATTCTTGCCCTTCCCTGCTGCCACTACCTTGAATCCCAAAGCCTTCGCAAAACGGTATATTTCACAGATAGATCCCGGCTCGTCCCCGGCTGTCAGTGAATAGACAATCCCGGCCTGATCACACAGCTTGCGCAAAATAGGTCCGACTGTAACATCGCATTCTACGTTCATCATCACAATATGCCTTTTATAAAAAATGCATTCCATCGTAACTCTTGCCCCCATCTCCGGGGAACCCGTCGCATCAATCACTACCTGTGTCTGGCATGCCGCAACAGCCATCCGGTAATCCGCAGACGCGACCTTTTTTCCTTCTGAGACCGCTTTCTCAGCAGCTTTCAGGTCATCTGTCACTACAATGTCCCCTGCCTGATAACCTGCCTGCTGATAGCCATCCACTGCAATTGCAGGATCAATATCCACTACAATATCACATGAAATCCCCTTCATTTTACTAATCTGTGCCACAATATCCTTTCCCATCTGGCCGCAGCCAATCAGGCTGACATGGACAGGAGTCCCTTTTGCTTCCAGTTCCAGCAGCTTGCTGTCTATCTCGTACATATTTCTCTCCTTTCTATCCCGCTGATCCTCCCTATGGCTCCAGCCACGGGTCTATCATAACTTTGAGTGCCTGTCCTTTTGTGATCATGTCCATTCCCTTCACTACATCATAAAGCGACACCTTTGCATTGATATATTTTTCTGCATGTATATGCCCGTTTTCAAGTGCCGACAGTGCGTCATACAGCCCGGAAGCCGGATATGAAAAAGCTCCTGTCAGTGTGATTTCCCCATAGTGTATGAGGTTTGAATTCAGGCTGCTGATCTCATTATGTTTCGGCACCCCTCCGTAAATCACTACTCTGCCGCGCTTACGCACCATTTCCAGCGCCTCCTGATGAACCATGACTGAAGGAACCGCACAGATGACAATATCCGCTCCCCTGTTTCCAGTCCTAGATCGTACTTCATCAACCAGTTCTTCCGAACATCTTGCCCCGTCAAGAAGCAGGTCCGGCTGAAAAGACGCCGCCATATCAAGCTTGTCTCTTCCAATCATAATAATCTGCGCCGCCCCTCTGGAACGTGCCACCTCACAATGCAGGCATCCCACGGGACCGTCCCCTATGATGACTACCGTTTCCCCCAATGATACCTGGTTCCTCTCCTGACAGGCAAGAACGGCAGAACAGGTTTCTGCAAAAGCAGCATGCTCATAACTCATACCTTCCGGTATCAGTTCCACGAACCCCCGCTTAAGCACCTCACCGGGGAGCGCTATATATTGCGCATAGCCGCCCGGGTAATGCGTCCCCAGCATCTTATGGTGTTCACAAAGATTCACAAGCCCCCGTTTGCAATACCAGCAGCTGCCGCAGCTCACATCCGGTGCAAGCGCCACCCTCTGTCCCGTATGGAAAACCTCGGCCTGCTCTCCGGTCTCCACGACTTCCCCCGCTATTTCATGCCCCATAATCTGGTCCCGGATGCCGTCTTTAAGCCCGTTATGAAAATTCCTCACGTCGCTTCCGCAGATCCCACAGGCATATATCTTGATCAGAACACCATCTGCTGGGCAGTCCGGGATGGGTCTTTTCTCAATTTCCATGTGTCCAATATCTTTAAACACTGCCGCATTCATGATTCCTTTCATTTCACATCCCCAGCCTTTCCAAGCAGTCTGTCCCCCACGGCACCGCCCGGGTGGATCACTGCAAATTGTTCTCTCGTATAACCTCTGAGCTGCATCATCGCGATACAAATAGCATCAAACGTAGATATCACGGCCAGCGTACTTGCCGTAGCCAGCATGTTAAATCTGCAGGGTTCCCGCTCAACCTTAATTTGAAGATAAATATCCGCTTCTCTGGCCAGTATGGATTCCGGATTCTCCGAAACGCTGATCAGTACCGCGCCCCTTTTCCTGCACGCCGGTATAAGCCGGACTAATTCCTGCGTATTTCCGCCTTTGCTGATTAAAATCAGCAGGTCCTCCTGAGCAAGTACACCGAGTCCGCCATGCACCGCGTCCGATGGCACAAGAAACAGAGCCGGTCTGTCCACACAGTTTAAGGAATGGGCAATTTTTCTGGCAGCCATAGCCGATGTCCCGCAGCCGGACAGAACAATCTTCCCTTTACATTCTTTGATTGCATGTACTGTCTGTAAAACCCCATCGTCGTTTGGCAGTTCCGTCAATTTCTGCAGGGCATCCGCTTCCATACTGATACACCTGTCTATCTCACAAAGTATCTCTTTGTCATTCATACAAACGCCTCCTGTACTAATTCTTGTTTCTTGTAGCAAGGCTCATCCGCAGAATATCAATATATACAGACAAAACAATGATGATACCTTTAACGATCAGCTGCATATAAGAATTGACACCTGCCAGATTCAATATGTTACTGATTACTCCCATCATCAGACAGCCTATGAGTGTTCCAAATAAAGTACCGCTCCCACCTGTCATAGAAACGCCACCTACAACACAGGACGCAATTGCATCCAATTCAGCACCCTCGCCGATTACCGGCTGTCCGGATCCGAGTCTCGATATCAGGAGGATCCCTGAGAACGCCGACATAAATCCTGAAATCATATAGACCTGAATGATTGTACGGTCAGTATTCACACCTGAATAACGGGCAGCCATCTGATTACCACCCACTGCATAAATCCGTCTTCCAAATTTGGTCTGGTTCAGTACAATCCAGAGAATAACGAAAGCAATAACCATATAGACTGCAGGCAGTGGAAATATTCCCAGATACCCTCCGCCTATGCTGGTGAACAGGCCCTTTGAAAATACAACAGGCTTCCCGTTCGTCATCACATAACAGGCCCCCCGAAGTACATTCATAGACGCCAGTGTGGCGATGAATGCGGGGATTCTCATCTTTGTAATCAGGATTCCGTTTATGGCCCCGAATATCAGCGCCACAATTAATGATAACCCTATCGCCAGAAAGGTATGCATCCCGGCCTGTTCGATCAGAATACTCGTCAGGCACCCGCATAATGTCATGAATGATCCGACGGAAAGATCAATATTTCCGGTCAGTATTACATATGTCATGCCAAATGCACAGAGAGCCGTGCATGCATTCGTCCGCAAAACGGTCATCATATTGTTAACAGTTAAAAATCTGGAATTTAATAATGAACTTATGATAAAGATCAGTACAAAAGCAGCCAGTACGCCTCCGTTTATCTTTAAGGCATCCACGACATTCCGCTGCCGGCTGCCGGGTAATTTTTCTTTTTCTTTCATGACATTCCCTCCATTCACTGCAGACCCAGCATATATCTCAGAATCTCCTGCTGATCAAAGCTGCTCCTGTCCCTGTATACTTTACAGATGCTCCCTTCACGCATTACATATATCTGGTCACTCATATTGATTACCTCAGGCAGTTCCGATGACACCATGATGATGCTTTTTCCCTGATTCGTAAGCTCATCCATCAATGCATAGATTTCTGCCTTTGCGCCGACATCAATCCCTCTGGTCGGTTCATCGAGGATAATAATATCCTTCGATGCGGCCAGCCATTTCCCAAGCACGATTTTCTGCTGGTTGCCTCCCGAAAGATTGATTGCAAGCTGTTGCTGTCCTGATACTTTGATTGCTAATTTATCAATATATTTCTGAGCAATCTCCTCTTCCTTCCGCCTGTTTACCCCCAGATAATTCCACCGGATAAAATGGGGCAGAATCCCTATGCTCAGATTAAACCGTACATTATTGCGGAGAATGAGCCCTTCGTGCTTCCGGTCCTCAGGCACAAGGCATATCCCTGCATCCAGAGCCTGTCTGGGATTCCTGAAAAACACTTTTCTGCCGGACAGTTCCAGCTTTCCTGCTCCGGGCGGAACAATCCCTGACAGCATCTCCACCAGTTCCGTCCTGCCCGAACCCACAAGTCCGGCGAACCCGATAATCTCACCCTTACGCAGTTCGAAACTGGCATCCTTTACTTTTCCGTCACTCCGGGTAAGCCCCTCTCCCTTCATAACCACTTCACCGATTTTCCGGCTGCTTCTGGCAAAATACTGTTCCAGATCGTATCCGACCATCATATGTACAAGTTCATCCTGTGTAATGCTTTCTGCCTCAGCAGTTGCCACATTGCTGCCATCCCTGAGTACTGTAATCCGGTCTGCTATCTGGAAAATTTCATCCATACGGTGTGAAATGTACACGATTGTAATCCCCCTGCTTTTCAGCCTGCGTACCAGATCCAAAATCTTATCGACTTCTTTTTGTGACACAGATGCAGTGGGCTCATCCATCACCAGTATGCGGACCTGCTTATTAATCGCCTTTGCAATCTCCAGCATCTGCTTTTGGGCCGTACTCAGTGTAAACACCCGGTTATAGGCATGAAAACCTGCATTCAGAGACTGAAGGATTTCTTCACATTCCCCGAATATTTTCTTCTTATCAATGAACCCAGCCCTGTTCGCCGGTTCCATTCCCATAAAGATGTTATCGGCCACTGTCAGTTGTTCTGCCAGCACCAATTCCTGATGTATTACACTAATTCCCAGCTTCATGGATTCGCCCGGTGTCCTGATATCCACTTTTCGTCCATCGAGCTCAATACTGCCGCTGTCGATCGGATAGATTCCGCCAAGGCATTTGATCAATGTGGATTTCCCAGCCCCATTCTCTCCCAGCAGCGCATGAACCTCCCCTTTACGCAGTTCCATGCTGACTCCCTTCAAAGCCTTTACTCCGGGAAAGGATTTTGTAATGTCTTTCATCCTTAAAATGATTTCTTCCATAAGCCCATCCTTTTCATTCGTGAGTCTTCTAATATAAGAGCGCACTAACACTGCTGCTGTGCGCTCTTTACATGCCGCCTATTTCTCGTAGTAATCATCCACATTAGAAGCATCTACATAAATAACGTCTACATAGGTCAGCCAGTCATGGTCGATCTTCCCGCCGCCAAGGACAGTATAAACATCCTCCGTCGCAATCCTTGCCAGTTCATCCGGCTGCTGACGCGCTGTTCCTGTATAGTCTCCGTCCACGATACAAGCATATTCATCCTGAGAACCATCCACGCCATATATCAGGCATCCGCCGTCCGGCCCGCAGTCTACGCCTGCTGATTCAAGGCCACGCATAAATGCGATGGAAATGGGACCTCCGCCTCCAAACACACAGGAAATCTCATCGTATTTTGCCGCCCAGGATTCTGCAACCGCCATCTCTGCCTCCTGTGTTACAGGCGTCGGCTGTGTTCCTTCCAGAACAGTGATATTGTCATGTTTTGCTATTGTATCAAGGAATCCCTGCACACGTGTCGTTACAGCCTCATTTTCCTCATAAATCATATGGCAGACCGTACCGTCTTTGCCATCCAGCCTTTTAATAAAGTCCTCTGCACAGAGCACGCCTGCACCGTAATTATCAGATACCGTCTGAGATACAAGGACGCCTTCGCTCTCTTCAATATCAAGCAGTACATCAGCCGCGGAGATTACAACACCCTTCCCTGCTGCTTCCCTCAACGCCTCTACCGGCGCAGTTGCATTTGGGGATTCCATGACAATACCGTCCACACCCGCTGCCATCAGGTCGTCAATACATTGAAGGAGCGTCTCAGAATCATCATTTGCAGCCAGCACAATTGCCGTATCACCTTTTGACTCTACAATCTCTTTAAACTTCTCGGCAAAAGCAATACAATGTGTATTAGCATCATTAATGATGACACAGCCAATCGTATATCCGTCCGTCTTTTCACCGTCTGCTGTATCTTCTGTTGACTTATCCGCTTCTTTTGGTTCATCAGATGACGAATTTCCGCACGCTGCCAATGACAAAACCATGAGTCCCGTTATGATCCATGCAATTATTTTTCTCTTCATACCTTTTTCCCTCCACTTTCTTTCATCAGATACCCCTGATTGCAATCACTCTGGCAGCACATGAATCAACCCGTTTCATCCGTAATGGCAGAACAAATAAGGTTACCCGCTCCTCTTTTACTGACTCCAGATTTGTAAGTGATTCGATGATTGCCGTATTATTTTCAAAACAATTTGTGTGGTTTGGCTGGCGGTCATCATCAGGCACCTCGATACCTGACGCATCCGTACCAATAACCGGCGGATTAAATTTTTCCAGAAGCCAGAGGATCGCTTCTTTCTCTACATGTGGAAAAGGTTCCCAGTCCGGATCATGGAATTTTTTATCAAATCCGGTGTAAAAAAGTATCATGTCGCCCGGCTCAAGCTGATCTTCATATCTTTTGATCTCTTCCAGAGTAATGAATTCCCCGGCTTTTTTCCCTGTACAATCCATGACAAACGCTTCACCCACCAAACGTTCAACAGGATACTGTGCGCAGTCCGGCCCGTCAAATTTATGATGGAAAGGTACCTCCACATGTGTACCGACATGAGAATGCATTTTTACTTCACTCTCTATGTACCACACATCTTTTGCATGCGCACGGGCATTTCCGTTCGGATCCAGTTCTACCACATCACGATAAGAAGATTCAAAGGGGAAATTCTCTTTCCCAGATTCTAAAACATGGTTCAGTTCTACAATATCCTCTCTTTTTACTTTCATAATATCCTCCTTTTCTTTTTTATTATTTTGTACAGGTTTTGCTTTCTTTTTTATTCGAAACCTTTTCTCCTGTTAGGCAAATCATAGCACATGGATTTTTACTTTTCAATACATATTTTCATTTTTATTTATAAAAAGTGAAAATGAAAGCATTTTCTACATTTTGTACAAAATCAGGGTTCAAATTCTGTTTATTCTGCCACCATACATTTTCACCCGGTTCATTTTCTTCAGATTTATGCCAATACCACATTGTCATTTCCCCCAATATATGGTAGAATGCACTTAACCTTACAAGAACTCACGCAAAGGTAAAATTAACTGTGGAGGCGGAAAGATTTGATTACCAAAAACAGGCCAACCAATAAAGAAAGCAAAGAAATATCACACGCTTGTCTCATTAAATTTCATTTTATTTATGACAATCTGAAATCAGCAGAACGAAAAGCCGCTGATTTTTGTCTGAGTAACCCTTCTGATGTAGCTACTCTGACTATCAGCGAGGTTGCTGAACGGAGCGGCTGCAGCGAGGCCACCCTTGTGCGTCTGGCGCGCCGTCTTGGATATACTGGATACCCTGAATTACGAGCCAGCATCCGTGCGAAAGAATATGAAGATATCTTCCATTATATCGGCATCTCAGCATCAGACGGTCTTGAGACAATCGCATCCAGTGTCTTCAATTCCTGTGTACTATATCTTCAGGATTCCCTGCAGTCCATCGACTATGAAGCGCTGTCCCGGGCAATCGACCAGCTCACCGGGTCAGGGCGGCTTGTATTTGCCGCTTCAGGAGATGCACATTTTATCGCCGCTTCAGCTGCACAGAAGTTCATGCGCATCGGCTATCAGACAACAGCATCTTCTGACTTCGATTCCCAGCTGATCGCACTCTCCCAGATGACTCCGGAAGATGCACTTATCTGTATCTCACATTCCGGGAAGACACGTAATGTCTGCAATCTGGCTAAGGTGGCACGGGAACATGGCATCCCTGTCATTACAATTACCAATTTCCCCGGTGCCCCGCTGGCAAAGCACTCTGACATCCTTTTACTGACAGCATCTTTTTCTTATGAGGTAATGGATGAGGTGCTGGCTAAGCGTGTGCCTGCATTGTGCCTGCTGGATACCCTGTACCTCTCTGTATTGATGAAAAGACAGGACAGCCTGCAGCCGCTCCTTGATAACGTCAATGAGTACCTTTCTCTCAATAAGCAGTAAGCATCTGTTTGAGCATCTGTTTTAGTTTTATAACCTCTTCCTTTTTATGTTCTTCCTATGTTAGAATGATACTAACAACCTAAGGTACGGCACATAAAAAATAACGTATTAATTGGAGGGATAGCATGTTAAACAGCACGGATATCAGAAAGGTATGCAGTGAGAATGGAATCAGGATGATTGATTTCAAGATGACAGACTTAGACGGGAGATGGCGTCATATTACGATCCCAGTGGAGAGGTTCAACGATGATATTTTTGTATATGGCATTGGATTTGACGGATCTAATTACGGGTATGCTCCGGTCGAAAAGAGTGATATGGTCTTTATCCCGGACCCGGAGACTGCGGTTGTCGATCCGTTCACTGAAATTCCTACATTGACCATGTGTGGCAATGTATGTGTGATCGGCAGGGAGAATACACCGTTTGACCAGTATCCGAGAAACGTCAGCCTGCGGGCGGTTGAGTATATGAAGTCGGAGGGCATCGCAGATGAGATGCTGATCGGACCCGAATTCGAATTTCATTTATTTGACAACGTAAGCTACATGGTGGAACCTCAGAAAACGTCCTTTACCGTAGATACCAGACAGGCATCCTGGAACAGCGGGATCGAAGGGCCCCAAAATGCAGGTTTCCAGGTGCCTAAAGGGGGCGGATACCATATTGCAGCGCCGCACGATATCGCCTACAGCCTAAGAAGTAAGATGTGTATGTACATGCAGGACTGGGGAGTCGATGTCAAATACCATCACCACGAAGTCGGCGGTTCCGGACAGATGGAGATCGAAGTGGAACTCGGCGATATGGTTGATATGGCCGATAAGACTATGATTATCAAGTATATCATCCAGAATGCCGCTGTAAAAGAGGGCAAGACCGCAACATTTATGCCTAAGCCGATCTACGGGGAGGCTGGGAATGGGATGCATGTACATATGCTCCTTATGAAGGACGGCGAACCGGTATTCTATGACGAAAACGGATACTCCGGTTTAAGTAAAACAGCACATTATTTCATCGGGGGACTGCTGAAGCATGTTGCTTCTCTGTGTGCACTGACCAACCCATCCACAAACTCCTTTAAGAGGCTTGTCCCGGGATATGAGGCCCCTGTCACAATTGGGTATGCAACCTCTAACCGGAGTGCGGTCATCCGTATTCCGGCCTACGCTAAGTCTCCGAAGGCAAAACGCTTCGAGCTCAGGAACCCGGACGCGACGGCGAATCCTTATTACGCTTATGCGGCAATCCTGATGGCCGGACTGGACGGCATCAAGAACAAGATTGACCCGTCAGTAAACGGCTGGGGACCTTATGACTGTAACTTATATGAACTTCCTGAGGAAGAAAAGGCAAAGATCCAGTCGCTTCCAAAGACACTGGATGAGGCATTGGACGCTCTGGAGGCTGACCATGATTATCTGACAGCCGGCGGTGTATTCCCCGAGAGGCTGATTCAGATCTGGCTGGAACGCAAACGGAAAGAAAGCCTTGAAATTTCACAGATCCCGCATCCGGCGGAATTCGAAAAGTATTATGATTTATAATTTCTGAATAACAGAACAGCAGGGCAAGCCGGATCGCATCCGTCTTACCCTGCTGTTTTATTTTTCTGATTCGTAATCTTCAATTAATCTTTTCTCCGCATCTGTCAGTTCACATTTTTCCAGTAAATCAGGACGCCGTTCTTTCGTACGCAGAACAGACTGTTCCCGCCTCCACTTTTCAATGTTTGCATGATGTCCCGACAGCAGGACTTCCGGCACCTTCTTCCCATGCCATTCCTCTGGACGAGAGTACTGCGGATACTCCAGCAGATTATCCTGGAAGGATTCAAACTCTGCGGATACATCATTATGGAGAACACCGGGAACGAGTCTCGAGATCGCATCCACCATAACCATCGCCGGAAGCTCCCCGCCGGTCAGCACATAATCTCCGATCGAAACGTAGTCCGTCACGATCTCTTCCAACACCCGCTCATCGATTCCTTCATAATGTCCGCACAGCAGGACCAGTTCCTCCTCCTGTGCAAGTTCCTCAGCCATCTGCTGGTTAAATGTCTGCCCCTGCGGTGAAAGATATACCACTCTGGGAGCCTTTTCAAGCTTTCCGGCAACCGCCTCGTAGGCTAAGTATACCGGCTCCGCCTGCATCAGCATGCCCGCACCGCCCCCATAAGGGTAATCGTCCACACTCTGGTGCTTATTAAATGCATAATCCCGGATATTCACGGCCTCAATAGACAGAAGGCCTTTCCCTGCCGCACGTCCGATGATACTTGTGTTCAGTCCGTCCATGACCATATCCGGAAATAAGGTTAAAATATGAAAATTCATGTTTCTTTCGCTCCTCTATATCAGTCCGTCCAGCAGATGTACCTTCATAGTCTGTTCTTCCACGTTCACATCCAGTATACAATCATGGATTGCAGGGATCAGCACTTCCCCATGCTCCTTTGAATCCACAACATAGACTTCATTTGCCCCGGTCTCAATAACATCTTTGAGCATGCCAAACTCACCGTCTTCGGTAAATACCGTCATCCCGATCAGATCAGCGATGTAATACTCATCTTCCTCCAGTGGAGAAGCATTTTCGCGTGTTACAAGAAGGCTCTTCCCTTTATATTTTTCAATATCATTTATGTTATCAATTCCTTTGAACTTTACGATTACAAACTGCTTGAAAAACTTCACACCCTGAATCTCCATCGGAATCTGCTCTTTTCCTGTATCCAGTATTACATTTTTTAACACCTTAAATCTTGCCGGGTCATCCGTTGTCGGGAAAACCTTCACTTCACCCCGGATTCCATGAGTAGATGAAATAATCCCTACCTGTAAGTATTGTTCCATACCTGTCTCCTATATCTGTACCTTGGCAGGACGAATCTGTCTGCCGGTATCTCTATTTACCATCTCTGCCGGAAAAAACGGTCCGGCAGGAAAAAGAAAGGGGCAGTCACTCGATGCTCATAATGCATGAAGGCTGTCCCTTACGTTCTCTTGCTATTGCACGATGTCAACAACAACTCTCTTATCTTCCTTGGCAGCAGCTGCCTTAACCACAGAGCGGATTGCTTTTGCAATGCGTCCCTGCTTTCCGATAACCTTGCCCATATCGCCGTCAGCGACACGAACCTCGATTACCGTAGTTCTGCCGTCCTGTCTCTCAGAAACAACAACGCTGTCCGGATCGTCTACTAATGCTTTCGCAATTACTTCAACCAGTTCTTTCATTTAAGCCACCTCCGCGGAACAGCTTATTTCTCAATACCTGCTGCTTTTAAGATTTTTCCAACTACTTCTGTAGGCTGAGCTCCGTTGTTTAACCACTTCTTAGCTGCTTCCTCATCAACTTTGATTCCGCTTGGCTCCAGGTTCGGATCATATGTTCCGATTTCCTCGATAAACTTTCCATCTCTAGGAGATCTTGAATCTGCAACTACGATTCTATAGAAAGGAGCCTTCTTCTGTCCCATTCTTTTTAATCTGATTTTAACTGCCATTTTCTTTCACCTCTTCTTAATATTTTTTCTTTTTGTCTGATCCTGTTTAAGGACCTGCTAGCAAACTGCCATGCAGCCTGCTATGTAATATATGTGTTAAAAAGGAAGTTTAAACTTGCCTTTCTTACCACCTCTGCCGCCCATCATGCCCGGAAGCTTCTTCATCATCTTCTTGGCTTCATTGAACTGCTTGACCATGCGGTTGACTTCCGCAATGTCCACTCCGGCGCCTTTCGCAATCCGGTGCTTTCTGGATGGGTTCAAAAGATCCGGATTCCTTCTCTCTTCCAGAGTCATGGAATAGATCATGGCCTCCATCCTTGCCATCCTTTTTTCATTCTCCTCGTTGTCGAGGTCGGGCATCTTGCCGCCCATGCCGCCGAGTCCAGGCATCATTCCCATAATGCTTGAAAGACCGCCCATCTTCTTCATCTGGTTCATACTCTCCAGATAATCATCAAAATCAAACTGGGCCTTCTTCATCTTCTGCGTCATCTGTCTGGCTTTTTCTTCATCGATCTCAGCCCCTGCTTTTTCAATCAGGGTCAGGACATCTCCCATACCTAAAATACGGGAAGCCATTCTATCTGGATAAAACTGTTCCAAATCGGAAAGTTTTTCACCCATACCTACATAGAGAATCGGTCTTCCGGTCACTGCTTTGATAGAAAGCGCCGCACCACCTCTGGTATCACCGTCTAACTTGGTTACGATCACACCGTCGATTCCGATCTTCTCATTAAAACTTCCGGCAACATTCACCGCATCCTGTCCTGTCATAGCATCCACAACAAGGATTGTCTGATGCACGGTAACTGCCTCCTTAATCTCCTGAAGTTCTCCCATCATGTCTTCATCAATATGAAGACGTCCGGCCGTATCCAGAATCACAATATTGTTGTTATTCTTCCTGGCATGCTCTAACGCAGCCTTTGCAATGTCCGCAGGCTTGTTCTTATCTCCCATCGAGAAAACTTCAACGCCCTGCTTTTCTCCATTTATCTGTAACTGCTTGATTGCCGCAGGTCTGTATACATCACATGCGACAAGCAGCGGTTTCTTTCCCTTCAGCTTGAACTTTCCGGCGAGCTTTGCCGTCGTGGTCGTCTTACCTGCACCCTGAAGGCCGGCCATCATAATCACAGTGACCGCGCTTCCCGGCTGAAGCTGGATCTCAGTCGTCTCCGACCCCATCAGATTGACCAGCTCTTCATTCACGATCTTGATCACCATCTGCCCCGGATTCAGCCCGTTCATGACATCCTGTCCGACCGCACGTTCCTGCACACTCTTAATGAATCCCTTCACGACCTTAAAGTTAACATCCGCTTCCAGCAGTGCCATCTTTACTTCCTTGAGAGCTGTCTTCACATCATCTTCCGTAAGCCGCCCTTTACTGCGGAGGTTCTTAAATACGTTCTGAAGCTTTTCAGTTAAACTGTCAAATGCCATTCTATAACTCCTCTATTATCGTATCCGAAATCTTCCGGATTCTCTCAGCCATCTTTTCAGGTTCCATTCCCTGCTTCTCATATGAATCGAGAACTTCGTTAATCTTATGAACCTTTTCCTTAATCGAAAGGAACTTTTCCACCAGATGCAGCCTGACTTCATAGCCTTCCAGAATCTTCTGGCAGCGCTTCACCAGATCGTGAACACCCTGTCTGCTGATTCCTGCATCCTGTGCAATCTCACTCAAGGATAAATCCTCAAGTACAAACTGTTCGTAAATGTCTTTCTGGTGATCTGTGAGAAGTTCACCATAAAAATCGTATAACAACGCCTGTTCTAAAATCTCATTCACATTCATCACCTTAGTTATCATACACAAAAGTAAAACAGGTGTCAAGTATTTTTTCTTGACACCTGTCTCTTCTTTTGAAAATGGATAACAATTCACAGCATACTGATACATTCCCTTAAAGAAAGTATCTGGGAATCTGGAACACAAATACCGTCAATCCCGGCTGTAATCAATTCTCGTATCAGCGTCCCATCCCTCCTGATTTTTCCACAGAGAATAAATGTGGCTCCCGCCTTTTTCGTATTGCCGCAGATCAACATAAGCAGCCTCATTACAGACGGATAAAAACCTTCTGTGTCCTCCGGATATTCCTGATCTGTAAGATGTACAGCCAGCATATTTTCTGTCAGCTCTTTTAAAAAAACACCGATAAAATCTACATTGTCTGCAAGTATGTCACTGATCATCCCCGCACCAGCCGTTTCAATCAAGATTCCTGTCGGGATATCCTTGAATGGAATCCGCTCAGACTCCAGTTCCTCTTTTGTTTCTTTTATCAAGCCTTTCACGACATCCAGTCTGCTGATTGTTGCCACATGGTAAAAACCAAGTGAACAGGCTCCATAAGCACTTACTTTGAGTGCGGCTTTCATTTGAATCTTCAGTCGTTCCTTAGATTCTTCCCCTCCATCCTCTCCGATGATCAGTTTCCTCCAGGCCCTTGTTCCCATCAGATTTTTATATGCCTCATAAAGACACGCCTCTGTAAACGGAGCATACCAGTTTCGAAACAAAGCCACACCTTCACCCTCAAATCTTCCGGCCCTGCTTATATCGGCCTTATCCTGTATCCAGCTGTAAAGCGGTACAGATTTTCCTTCCTGAGTCAGTGTCGCCTTCCCTTTCATCGTACGGATCAGCTTCTGGGAGTCCCTGATTTTCTTCAGCGCCATCTCTTTTACTTCATCATCGGGCCGCAGATAAAGGCATTCCTCCTCGCAGTCCAGAATGGCTTCCTCTCCATGCCAGTTTTTCTTGATCTTTGTCTGAATCATCATTGGCAGCTCCAGTACCCTTGCAATCATCGCCGTGTGGGAATTGGCCGAGCCGAACCGCGTCACAAGGCCAAGCAGTTTTTCTCTTTCAATCTGTATTAATTCGCTCGGTGCCATATCTTCCGCTGCCAGTATGACCGGCTCGTTTTCAGGGATCTGCTGCTTTTCCTTTCCGGTCAGAATATGTTCCAGTCTTTCTGTCACATCCATAATATCAATGGATTTTGTCCGGAAATATTCATCCTTCATACCAGTAAAAAATCCGGAAAACATATCTCCCGTCAACGCGACCGCATATTCCGCCCTTTTCCCCTGTTTCTGAATCAGCTGTATAACCGCATCATTATAGTCTTCATCCTCCAGTATCATAGCCTGTACTTCAAAAATGGCCGCTGTATCCTGATCAATCTCCTCCGAGACTTTTTCATACAGGAGATTCAGCTGCTCAACAGCCCTTACTCTTGCATTCTGGAATCTCCTCATTTCTTCTGCCTTATCCTGGCCGTCCTGCTGCCTGATATCCGGTTTCTGTTTCGAATAGACAAATACAGTGCCGGCAGCGACACCGGGAACTACCAGCTTTCCTTCATACTTTTCCATTCCGGCTCTCCTGTTGATCTATAAATTCTTCTGAAAATACTGTTCCAGTATCTGTGCCTCTTTTGCCTCATCCGGACCTTCCAGCGTTACCGTTACTTTTACTTCCTTTGAAACCCCTAACTTCAATACTGCCAGCAGCTTTTTAGCATTGGCCCTTTTCCCCTGTGCTGACAGGATAACTTCCGAAGTATAGGACTGGGTCTGTTTCACAAGCATTGCTGCCGGCCTCGCGTGAATTCCTATTTCACATTTAATCGTATAGGTAAATGATTCCATCTCTTCCTCCTGTCATATATCAGGGTGCCGCTTCTTAAAAGATTCCGAAGAATGAACCCACCACACTGACTGCCATAACAGAAAGACAGATGAGTCCATACCTGTTTGTTTTCTTCATAATAAAATAGATCAAAAATAGCGCGCCCAGCGGCAGAATCCCGCCTACGATAGAATCCAGTGCCTCCTGCAGTACAATGGCATCATTGTTTCCGATCACAATCTCAATCGGAGTCGCCAGAGAAACATAACTTGCTCCCAGGGCGCCCATCATAAACATACCCAGAATACTGGAAATGGTAGTCAGTTTACTGATCAGATTTCCGCCTAAGATGGCTGTAAATGCACTCTTTCCCATCCTGTACCCCATCTGGTACAGATATCGTCCCTCGAGATACATCAGCACTGCAAATATGATGGCAATGACTGCACCCAGAGGGTTCCCTTTTATCGCCAGATCACAGCCGATCCCAAGAAATATCGGCTTCAGTACCGTCCAGTTCAGAGAATCCCCCAGCCCCGCGAACGGTCCCATCAGGCCAACCTTTAGACTGGTGATGATCGAGTTTTTTTCTTCCTCGGGGAGTTCAACCATAGTCTCTTCCATCGACACGGTTGCCCCTACAACTGTTGCCCCGATACAGCCTTCTGTATTAAATAGTTCCGACTGCCTTTTCAGTGCTTTTTTCAGTCCCTCCGGATTATCTTTATATAATTTTTCCAGTATATGAAGCTGAGAGCGGCACATGCCGATTCCCTGCATCCTCTCGTAAGAGTGTCCTACTTCTGCCCACTGGTGCCATCCATTATAAGCCTTTCTGATATCTTTCTTAGTCAGGACAGATTCTTTCTCTTGATTTTCAGCCATATTTCCACCTACCCTCTCTACTGCTTTTCCGTTCTGAAAGCAGACACATTCCACATAATCGCTACAACACAGCCGCCCATAATGGCCGCCCCGATTACAGAAACTCCGAATAGTATAACCATGAAATATCCCATCAGGAATACAGGAATCATCTTTGGCCGGTCAATCACCTTCAGCGTTACCATAATACCAATTGCAGGCAGTATACCACCGGCTACATTTAACCCGTTCACAATCCACTCCGGCATCTTCTCAACAAGTGCCATGACAACAGTAGATCCAAAATAAACACCGATAAATGCAAATGGGAATGAGATTACGAAATCAATGGCTGCAGTCAGCCATGTCATTCTTTTGATCCCCCTGATATCCCCTCTGTCGACATATTTATCCACAACATGGGCCATATAGTTGTTTACTGAATAGAAAAACGGGGTATTCATATTGCCGATCAGTCCCACCGCGATACACAGCGGCAAGGCTGTTTTAACATCCATGCCTGTAATCAGTGCCAAAGGAATCGTAATACATGAGGCAAGGCAGATATCCGACGGCTCTACCCCGCCGGATGCCACCTGGCTGATCGTCAGGAGGGTAATCTGTCCGCCAAGAATCATAGCAGTGGAAATATCACCGGTTACAATGCCGAATATAAGGCCATGTACAAGACCACACAGCCAGAATATATTCATCGGCACATAGAACATTTCCGTATTGGCATAACCATATATAATGCCGGAAATAATAGCGAGCTTCAACGTCATATAGATTCCCTCCCTACTTCTTCATCTTTTTCTCAATTACAGAATACTTCAGTTCTCTGTCATCCGGCACATTCTGCATGCAGATCGTGACACCGCTCTCCTTCATTTTTTCCAGCATCCCGGCCTCTGCATCACTTAGAAAAATATATTTGCACACATCTGTTTTTCCTGGTTCCTTCGGGCAGTTTCCAAGCTGTACTTTGTCCATCGGCATTCCCTCTTCGAATGCTTTATAGCAGGACTCTACTGTCTGGAACAGTACAAGCAGGGTTTCATCCTGAAATGTATCTGCCTTCCATTTTTCAATAAAGTCTGAGGTCCCGAGAAGACTGAATTCATAATTCTTAGGCGCCGCCATTTTATATACAAGCATCATCATCTCATCTTTACAGAGCACGTCATCAATGACTACAATCCGGTCCGGATGGACCGCCTTGCTCCACCTGACTACCACCTGTCCATGCACCAGTCGGTAATCTATCCTGATTAATCCTATATTTGCCATTCCTTTACGCCCCTTCCTCTTACTCATTAAAGTTCATGATACCCTCCTGTCCGTCCAGAACGAGCTGTTTCGCCATATCCGCCAGGGAATCAGTCTCCTGCCTTAATTCTACCGCACTTAAGAGCATAGGCAGGTTCATTCCCAATACCGCATACACCTCTTTCTTCTGTACCAGAGAGTATTTTCTCAACTGGTTGCAGGGTGTTCCGCCCATCAGATCTACCAGACAGATACAGCCTTTTTTATAACTTTCCATCGCCTTTACAAAACTTTTATAAAACTCTTCTACATTATCTCCTTCTTCCAGCGAGAAAGCCGCCACATTATCTACTTCAGAATAAATCAGCTCCATTGTCTCGAAGAGAGCCTTTGCATAAGGCCCGTGGCTTAAAAGTAATATTCCGGGCTGGGACTGATTTATTTTAGCTGCATCAAAAACGCTTTCCATAGTCCATTCCCTCCTATTCATCCCAGGACGGCTCCAGCATTGTCAGCCCAAGCCTTTCCGCTTCCAGAGAAATTCTACTGATCTCATCATCCGTAAGCGTCCACTCGAAAGCCTCACAATTTCGTTTTGCCTTACCTGCATTATGCGCCCCAATCAGGGCTGTCCCTATATATGGCTGCTGTGTGCTCCAGTTGACCGCCACCTGCGACACCGGCCGGTTATGGGTCTTCGCTATATCATCCATTGTCTCCAGCAGCTTCATAATGTTTGAAAACACCGGCTCCCTATAGTAAAGAGAATAAAAATTATTCCGGATATCATTCTCTTCAAATTCCGGTATCTGCCGGTAAATACCAGACAGGATACCTCCGCCCAGCGTCCCGTATGACATGGTGTCAATGCCCTGTTCTTTTGCCCACAGAATCATCTCTTTATTTGTCTGGTTTAAAAGGGAAAAGGATGGCTGGATCACGTCAATCCTTCCGTATTTCATCGCCTCTTCCGTCTCCTCTTTTGTAAAATTAGACAGGCCGGTGAATCTGATTTTCCCCTGTCTCCTCAATTCTTCCAGAGCCCCCATTGTCTCTTCTATAGGTGTTTCCCGATCCGGTTCATGTATAAAATAGAAGTCTATGTAGTCTGTCTGCAGGTTTTTCAGAGACTCTTCGCACTGCCGGATTACTGACGGATAGGATGCCGAATTAATACACTCCTCTTCCGGGTCAGGAAGCAGACCGCATTTCGTTGAAATCAATACCTTATCTCTCTTTCCTTTTACCCCTTCGCCGACCAGTCTTTCCGAACTCCCCCAGCCATAAGCCGGGGCCGTATCAATCAGATTAACGCCTTCCCCAATCAGAACATCCATCGCCTTCAGACAGTCTTCTTCTGTAAATCTTCCGTAGAAGTTATTTCCCTGTGCATCTGCCCCTCCATTCCCCCAGCTTCCCAGTCCCAGTACGGAAACTCTGACATCTGCATTTTTAAAATGTTTATATCTCATTTTACACTCCCTTCTCCCTTTGCTTCTCATGGTCCAAAATGAAGGATATAATCTCCTTTAATGTTTCCTCCGGTTCATCTGTAAACACGGAATGACTGCTGTTTTCCATGACGACAGCCTTTCCTTTTGGAATCAGGTCTGCAATCTCATAAGTAAATGAAACCGGTGCCACCCAGTCATGCCTGCCTCCGATTACCAATGTTGGACAGGTGATCGTGTGAAGTTCTTCCCGAAAATCAAAAGTCAGCTGTTCCCCGCCAAACCATTGATTTACCGCATCATAGGACGGGATTCCCCGCCGGATCTCCTCCTCGACCTCCTCTCTGCTTACTTCCCCGGTTCTTACTTTATAAGAGTACAGGTCCATAAAAACCTTATAATATCTGTCATATTCTTCATTATTCGGAAAAGTCCCGTGCCACAAATAGTCTTTACCCATCTGTATTTGTTCCTCCGTCCCGAGTTTTTCTAATTCCGCAATTCCTTTTTCGTGGACGGAATGATCACAAGCCGTAGTGATCAGCACAAGTCCGCTTAAATTTTCCGGATAACGGATTCCATAGGCCTGCCCTACATAACCGCCATAACTCTGCCCCAGAAGGTAGATTTTATCAAGTCCGAGGTATTTTCTGAGCCCCTCGATATCCTCTACATTCTGATCAAGGGTATACTCTTCCTTTTTCGTTCTTTCGCTTCTCCCGTTTCCTCTGTAGTCAATATAAACAAGCTGCATATAGTCACTGAGAGGGCTTAATACCGGGCAGTAATCCCCGTGGTCACAGCCGGGTCCGCCGTGTACGACAAAACAGACCGGCTTCTCTTTCATAACGGGGCCTTCCGGCACAAACTGCTTCCCTTCTACATCAAAAAATATCCTTGCTCCGTTTATTTCTGCAAACAATTCCCATCCTCCTTCTTCAAAAACCATTCCATTGAAAGATGTGCCAGAAAAGCGGCACCTTTCATCAATAACGTTTCATCCGTTACAAATCCGGGATGATGATTCCCATATGGGCTTTCCGGCTCAATGGTCTGATAGAACCAGTAAACACCGGGGCACTGTTCCAGATAACAGGCCATATCATCACTGGCAAGTATCGCACCTTCCAATTCCGATACCTGTTCTTTTCCCCAGAACCGCTGTGCCTGTTCTCTGAAAAATGTAGTACAGGCCGGATTGTTTTCCAGTACCGGATACCCTCTGCTATAATGGATGTCACAGCCTGCGCGCATTGCTTCGGCAGTCTTAGTGCAGATCGTAACGATCCGTTCTTCCATATACGCCCTGAATTTGCTGTCTGTTGTCCTCAAAGCCCCTCTCATGACCACGCTGTCGGAAATGATGTTGTCAGCCGCACCACCGTGTACCGATCCAACTGTAAGCACCGCCGGTTCTGTCCCTCTGCGTTCCCTGCTGATTAGTGTCTGCAAAGCCAGAATGATCTGAGCGGCAGTTACTACAGGATCGATTCCCTGTTCCGGCATCGCACCGTGACACCCTTTTCCATGAATTGTAATGGAAAAACTGTCTTTTGCCGCCATCACCGGACCGGATTTCACTCCGATATTCCCCTTTGGCAGTCCCGCAAGGTTTCCTGCATGCTGTCCGAATACAGCCTCCACAGGCCCTTCAAGAATCCCCTGGCCAAGCAGCAGGACAGCCCCTCCCGGTTCCTCTTCCCCCGCCTGAAATAAGAGTCTTACACATCCCTTCATCCGCTGCCTGTACCGCATAAGAATCCGGGCCGCGCCGAGCAGCATCGCCATATGGGCATCATGTCCGCAGCTGTGCATATTTCCATTTGCTGATGCATATGGAAGCCCTGTCTCCTCTGCCATCTCAAGTCCGTCCATATCGGCACGAAGCAGAATCACCCGGCTTTCATCCCTTCCGCAAATCTTTGCACTGACACTGCTGTGTCCCTCATAATACACGGGTGTAAGCCCCATTTCCTGCAGTTTTTTCACTATGTAAGCCTTTGTTCGGGGAAGGAAGAGTCCTGTCTCCGGAATCTGGTGCAGCTCCCTGTAACATGATATGACATAATCATCATCTGCCCTTTCCCATTTAATCGGTTCGTTATTTATCTTCATGCTCTTTCCCGCCTTCAAGGCCAAGCTTCTGGACCCCGAATTCCGGGATCTGGGACCAAGCCTTTCCTTTGCAGCCCGTGATGTCAAAAAAGTGTTTTACTTTTTCTTTGATTCCATTTGTGATTACATCAAAGAAATCATACATGCTGTCCCCCTCAAGTTTTGCTTCCATGAGGGCATCATAGCCAGCCTGCACGATATCTCGTGCAAAGTTGACTTTCGCAATCCCGTTCTGGCAGGCTTTATAGATATTCTCGTCCCCGCTGCCTGAACCGCCGTGCAGGACTAAAGGTACACTGCACCGCTCATGGAGCTCTCTGAGCCTGTCAAACTGGATTTTCGGTGTTCCCCTGTATGCCCCGTGTGCAGTTCCCACTGCGACAGCAAGACAGTCAATTCCCGTTTCCTCCACAAAACGCTGTGCTTCGTCAGGATCTGTAAATGCAGTCTTTCCGTCTGTTTCATAATTTTCCCCGTCTCCCACATGCCCCAGTTCCGCCTCTACCGTGACGCCGACGGAATGTGCTATACGCACCAGTTCTTTTACTTCTTTAGCATTCTCGTCAAACGGGAGTCTGGAACGGTCAATCATAACTGCCGAAAATCCGGCCTGTATTCCTGCCACTGCATCTGCAAAATCGGGGCTGTGGTCCAGACAGAGTGCAACCGGTACGGATGCCTGGTCTGCATATGTTTTTACCATCCGGCAGTAGAAGAAAGGATCTGGCATTGTATCCACAAAATTAATAAAAATCAAAGGAGATTTCGTTTCTTCTGCCGCACCGATTGCCGCAATAATGCAAGTTTCATTTTCCCCCAGTACTGCCGGTACTCCATATCCTTCTTTATAAGCCCTGTCTACTATTTCCTTCATCGTAACGTACATAATGACTCCTCCTCATCCTTCCACATATGAACTGCTACCCTGTATGCCCCGGGAGTACTTGCGGCCTCATAAGCCTTCTGGATGTCATCCAAAGGATAATGCGCCTCGATCAGTCCACTTACTTTTACACGCCCGGAATCGAGCAGGTCTGCCGCTATCTGAATATCACTTAATTCCGCGCCGAAGGTTCCCATCAGGCGCAGCCTTTTATAATGAATCTCATTCGAACCAACCGGGAGGTCAGGTGCCGGGTATCCCGCTGCAAAGAAAAGAATCTTCGTATCCATCTGGGCCAGTTCTAGCGCCTGCCTGTTCGCAGGTGTCACGCCTGCCGCCACAATAATGGAGTTCAGCGCCCTGCCATTAAAAGATTCCCGTATCTGCTCCTGATATCCTGCCTCCCCCGGATGAATCACCGGAAATCCTTCTTTCTTTGCGCGTGCTATTTTCTTTTCGTCAACCTCAGTAACCAGAACCTCCGCACCATAGGCCCTTGCTGCCATTGCATTCAAGAGTCCCATCGTCCCCGCACCGATCACCACAACGGTTTCAAAAGGTTTGATATCCAGCATATGGATCCCATGCATAACTGTGGACAAATTCTCCAGAAATCCAATCTCTTCAAAAGGAATATCTGAGTGAAACTTGATCACATTTCTCGCATCCGCCACATAATAATTAGCAAAACCAAAGTCTCCCCAGTATCCGTCCTCTGACTGTACCCAGTCGTCCTCTATATTCGTACAGCCCAGTGTATGGCCAAGCCTGCATTCCCTGCACTGCCCGCAGTTCTCATAAGCTACCAGGCCGACTCTGTCGCCAATATTGAGATGACTGCCTGCATTCTTCCCCTTTTTGATGATTACCCCTGCATTTTCATGTCCTCCGGCCATCGGCATTGGCTGATTTTTTCTTGCCCCGGTCCACAGACCGTAATCTGTTGTACAGATATTGCATGTTTCCATCCTGAGCAGAACCTGGTCATCTCCCAGAGGCGGAAGCGGCCTTTCATGCACTTCCGCCCGATGTGCAGCTGTAATGACTCCAAACCTCATTTTTTCCTCCATTATGCAGCCTCCTTTTCAATTATTTCTTTATTTTTCTGTTTTTATATTGATTGTTTTCATTATATATGTTAAATATTATATTATTTTCCTTTTTTCTGTTATTTTCTTCCTATTTTTAATTCTGTTTGACGATTCAAAAATAAATATGGTTAATTTTAAGGACATGATAAATTAAGAATTGTCCGGCTTCATCCGGGACAAACTGATAAGATGTATAATATCATGCAGTATGTCATGTACTTTGATGCAGTCATACAAAGACAAGCTCTAATAATTCGAGGAGGTTCCGTATGGATTTACAGATCATTTCATCAAGCCAAAATCTTCCCTATAGGATAGAAATCAAATCCCCGTCTCAGGAAGAACAGCACATTCATCCTGAACTGGAGCTGGTTTTTATTTTAAAAGGTTCTGTGGAATATTCTGTGGATTACAAGAAGTACATTCTGAACCAGAGAGATTTTTTCTTTGTAAACAGTCTGGAACTACATCACATTAACTCTTATTCATCCGAGAGCCGGATTTTATGCATACACATCGACCTGCTTGCTTTTACCCGCTTCTATCCGGGGATTACAGATTATCCCTTTCAATACAGGGATACGTTAAACAACAGAGAACATACCGTTTATAAAAATATTTATGCCCAGCTCCATACACTGCTTTATCAATTGGTAGAAAAACCTGACACATTCCTGCTATTGTCGATGTCATGCATCACTAATATTCTCATAGAATTGTGCGAGTCCTGTATTAACATGCAAACTTCTGAGTTGTACGTTAAGAAAGATGAAAAAAGGACCCGGATTATAAACATACTAAGCTATTTGAATGAAAATTATTCGGAGACAATTACCCTTGACATGCTGTCTGAAAAATTCAGTTTAAGCAAACCTTATCTCTCAAAATATTTTAAAACGGTCATGGGAACCGGATTTCTGGATTATGTAAACAGACTTCGTATCCACAAATCACTGGACATGCTGTGTAATACAGAAGAAAGGATTATAGACATCGCACTTGCCAATGGATTTAACACCCAGAAATCTTACAGCCGGGTGTTTCAGAAAGAATTCGGACAGAGCCCTTCCGAATACCGCACGAAGAACCGAAGCTCAAAAAATCCCCTGACCCGGATCTTATAAAGCCCGTTACAAGAGAAAATCTGATTCAGGATTTTCCACCCGGAAAACAGGTTCCATATACACTGCCGGATGAGGAAATCCGAACTGTCAATATCGGTTTTAACCTGAAAACGGCTGTGGACTGGCCCCTGAAACAGATCTGGAACCGCACGCTGTTTCTCGGCAGTGCTTCATTATGCCTGCATCGCAAGGTACAGAATGAAATCCGTGAGCTGACCTCAGAGATTCCATTCCAGTATATAAGGTTCTATGGAATCTTTTCCGACGACATTTTTTTCTGCAGAGAATCGAAAGACGGTACCTACACCTATTTCTGGGAAGAAATAGATGAATTGTTAGACTTTATATGTAATCTTTCACTGAAACCATTCTTTGTGTTTGGCCCATCCTGCGGATTCTTTGCTACAAAACGCGAACTGCTTGGGATTGTGCCTCAGAATTATGCGATTCTGGCTTCCGGGAAAAAATGGGGCCTTATATTGTCTGATTTCTGTTCCCACTGCATTGAGCGCTATGGCAGGCAGGAAGTAAACAGCTGGAAATTCCAGGTCTGGTCTCTTCCGTCAGAAGGTGCCATGAGAACTTCTGAAACCGCACATGATTTTTTCCGTTTCATGAAAAAAACATATCTGACCATACGCCAGATACTCCCACAGGTGCAGATTGGTTCTCCCGCCCTGCTGCCGGATTATGAAGAAGATTGGCTGGATTCTTTTTTTACTTACTGCAGGGAAGAGCACATTCAATTTGATTTTATGAATGTCTACTTATACACACCTACAAATCCACTCAATCTTAATCATCATTATTATGCACCTTCTGGTTTGACAGATGCGGACTTCACAGACAGTCAGAATTATTTTAATGAATCCACACTGAAAATCATTCATTGTATGCAGCGCAATCAGTGCACAGCACCTCTGATTGCCTCAGAGTGGAACATTAACGACTATCCTCAGGATTACTGCCGGGATACCGTTTTCATGCTTTCTTATCTTCTTCATACCCACCTGAACGCGCCACGGCAGATTGATGAAATTATCTATTCCCTAATGCAGGATTACCCGAACGAACTTATTCCATCTGGGGAAGCTTTTTACGGCGGTCCCGGCTTTCTCACTGCTGCAGGGTTAAAAAAGCCGGTCTATACAGGTTTGTGGTTTTTAAATCAATTGGGGGATAAAGAAATCTTCCGCGGTGACTCCTACATCATTACCCGTTCAGGAGAACAGTACCAGTTTATATTCTATAATTACCGTTATTTCAGCAAGACCTTTTTATCAGGGGATAAGGATCTGCTGTCCAGCTTTGACAGATATAATATTTATGAAAAAGGAGAAACGCTGAAACTGAATCTGGTTCTCAATCTGGAATCCGGCAATTATAAAACAGAAGCCTATCTACTCGACAGGCTGCATGGTTCCGTATACGATGCCTGGATGAACATGGGACATCCCGATTCCGTCAGCGGCAGCGTTCACAAATTTCTGAAATCAAAAGACAGCCCTCATTTATTCATTGAGACGAAACAGGTAAAAGAAAATTTATTAATCGAACAAGACGTTCCTGTACATGGTGCAGTGCTCCTTTTAATCGAAAAGCTCTCCTGACAGGCTGCTGCCGTCCACATTCCTTATAGCAGAATATGGACGGCACAGCATTCTAAAAAAGAACAAGTTCCTGCTTCACTTCTTAAGCCTCGAACATCTTCCCCACCTGCAGCATCCCCCACCCCTGCCGGGCGTATTCCGTCTGTACGCAGGATGCCCGCAGCCTAAGTTTCACTTCCACATTCGTCATATCCGGATATTTGGACAAAAGGCAGGCAATGGCTCCTGATACAACCGGAGTCGCCATCGAAGTCCCGCTCTTTACCACATACGGTTTCTGCCACCGGTTGGTATAGTCTCCGTTGCAGCTCAGAATATTCGTCCCCGGCGCCGACAGATCCGGTTTCACAATGCATTCCTGAGTCGGGCCGTTCCCGGAATAATTCCATTCTCCGGTATTCCCCCTCCCCTGTACCACTGCCCTCCGATCCTCAATCGCCCCCACGGTAATGACCTTCTTACTCGTGCCCGGAACCGCCACGGTTCCCTCTTTCGGGCCATAATTTCCTGCAGATACAACCACAACCAGCCCTTCGTCCCAAAGTGCGTCCACCGCGTCCAGAAGGCGCTTCTCCTGCGCCGCATCCAGTCCCGGCTGGGTCCCCACAGAGATATTCACAATCCGCAGCTTCATCTGCCTGTGGACCGATAGCAGCCAGTCTATGCCTGCAACGACGTGATCAACAGAGCCATTTCCCGTATGGTCCAGTACCTTTCCCATCAGGATTTCCGCCTGAGGGGCCATTCCCCCGTAGATACCAGAGGAAAGTTTCCCGCTTCCGCCGAGAATTCCCGAAACGTGCGTCCCGTGCTTCCCGTCGTCGTATATCTTTTCTTTATTATGAACGAAATCTCGAAATCCGATGATTCTTCTATCAAAATCAGGGTGCAGCGTAATCCCCGTATCAAGGACCGCAACCCGCACACCCTGTCCCAGGCATTTATTTATCAGGATATCCGGGCACCAATACCCTACTGTCTGTTTTACCCATTTCATAGAAACACCTTTTTTAATAAGGTATTCAGAAATCTTGTCCTGCGTCCGCGTCAAACAGGTCCGGTAAAATTTTTTCAAAAACTTTCTCACACATTTGTAACCCGCTACATATTATGAACTGTAATCAAACATATATGGAGGATTTAACATGAGTGATTTAAGTGCTACAAACTGTGGATGTGGATGTGAGAGTAACTGCGGAGGTGGCTGTGGCGGCGGAATGAACTCCTGCCTGTGGATCATCATCCTGCTTTGCTGCTGCGGCGGCGGTTTCGGCGGCGGATGCGGCGGAAACAACTGTGGATGCGGCGGAAATGACAGCTGCCTGTGGATCATCTTACTGCTTTGCTGCTGTGGCGGTTTCGGCGGCGGAAATAGTTGCGGATGCAACAATGGCTGCGGATGCTAATTCGTTCACTGCAATAGAACATTCTAATCTAAAAAGTCCTAAAAATCCCCGGTACAGCTTCCTGTGCCGGGGTTCTTTTATGGCCTTGCCTGATTCTCATGGTTCTGGCTGTTCTTCGCTTTCTGTTCCTTCGTATCTTTATTCTCGTTCAGACGTTTCTTGAGCATGCAGTCCTCATCAATCTCATATACTGCATTACCGTCAATGATTAATTTTCGTTTCATATCAATTACCATTCCCTTTCTATTCCCTATTATAGTATGTAGGAACATTAACTTTAGTCTTTCCAAATCCTCATATTTTTATACTTCCGAACATATATATTTACAACGTTATAATTAGGAGTGCTTATGGAAAAACAACCGCCAAAACCAATGACACCTTTTGATGAACTGGTAATACCGCAGCAGCTTCATATGCTGAAGCTGATCCTTCCCTACACTCCTTCTTCTAATCAGCAGTTCCTTGGGGTCTTTATCAAATTTCTGGAATTGAAAGAAACAATGGCATTTTTTCAGAATTCCGGAAATCTTTTACATACTCAGGCATTCAACCGCAGTTCTCCGCCGACTGCTATGGAAATGCTGCAGGAAATCAAACCCTATATGCCTCCGAAAGAAGCTGAAATGATGGACACTTTTTCGAATATGATGAATATAATGGAAATGGTACAGATGTTTCAGGGAAGCGGGGGTGACACGGGCGGAAGTCCCTTCGGAGACATGTCAGATATGTTCTCCTCCTTTGGCGGGGGATCCGGCGGATTCAATCCGATGGATATGATGATGGGGATGCTGACCCCCGAACAGCAGAATATGTTCCAGATGTACAATCATATGTTTGAGGATGAAATGAACTCAAATGAGATGGGTTCAAATGAAAACAGCACAGATCCTGACGGCACAAAAGACAGCTTTTTCGAGAAAGGAGATGATACAGATGAACGAATGGATGAACAATCCGGCAATGAAGAATATAGACCCGGTTAAGCTGGAGCTGATACAGATGGCAGCTTCCCAGACTTCCGGCAAAAGCGGCAGGGACCTTGCCCCGGTCATGCTTGCCCTGATCACCAATGCCAATAAAAAAGGCATCAGTTTCACAGGGGATGAGATGTCACTGATACTGGAAATCCTCAAAGAAGGCAAATCCAAAAAGGAACAGGCCCAGATCGACCAGACTATTAATATGGTCAGTTCAATTATGAAGAAGAAGGGTTAAAAACCTTCTTCTTTTCTCTTAATCCGCATCTCTCTTCTCTTTTCAGCGGCCTCCCACTCTGCGCGCTCTTCCTCCCCTTCCAGAATCAGGCGCGGAACCCTCGTCGGCTTATCATTGTCATCCAGGGCAACCATTGTGAAATAGGCCCGGTTGATCGGGCGGCGCATCCCGTCCATGTTCTCCACATAAGTATCCACACGGACTTCCATAGATGTGTTCCCCACGTAAGTCACCTTCCCGATGATCACGATCACATCCTTCTGGTAGGCACCCTGTATGAATCTCAGATTATCTACCGATGCAGTAATAATATTGCCACGCGTGTGGCGCTTTGCCACCAGCCCTGCCACATCATCCAGCCACTGCATCAGGATTCCTCCGAACAAACGCCCTGCCGCATTCAGATGGTTCGGGCGCACCATGTGTACCGTCTCCACCCTTGAATCGGCAACTCTTCTCTCTTCAACCATTACAACAACTCCAATCCGCATTCTGCTGCTATATTTTTATAGAATTCCAAAGTCTGAAGATCCTCACAGAACAGAGGATACTCCAGATTATAATTCCCCCAGACCACCGCTTTATGTCCCGTAAAGTAAAATGTGGAAAACAGCCAGTTTCGCGCTGTAATCCCAGCCAGAAAACCTAAGTTCTCCTCTTGAAGCGGATAGTATACCCATCCCCGGTCTGTCTCAAATTCTGAAAAAACAGACTTTTCTTTCTCATCCAGCCCGGCCTCAAACTGTTCCTTTTGTTCCTTTTCAAGCACCGCATAATAGAAATCTGCGTATGCCTTGTCATTGTTTTCCTCCAGACAGCGCATAAGGAATGCTTCCATCGCCTGCTTTCCGCCTTTCAGTATGACTGACTGATACTGTCTCAGTCCTTCTTCCACGTTCCCGGTCAGGATTGCCCCTTTAGATGCCAGACCTTCTTTACTCATTGATTGAAACATATTAACCTCCCCTGCAGCCGGAAACTCTATGAAATGATACTTCTCTATTATAATCTCTAAAGCAGTCACACTTCAAGGTAATTTTCCGGAATCTGTTGAATTCTGTGTACCTTTCCTGTAAGATTGAAACATCAGAATCTAAAACCATTTCATTTAAATGAGGGGTTGCCCTCTTTACAAAAGGAGATAAAACAATGCATAATATCAAATTAACACTGGAATATGACGGTTCCCGCTATCAGGGATGGCAGCGCGCCGCGGGTGAATCCACGAATACAGTTTCCAATAAGCTCTTAGAAGTCATTCACAAAATGACTGCCGAGGATGTGGAATTATACTGCGGGGCAAGAACGGAAGTCGGTGTCCACGCTTATGAGCAGACTGTCAGCTTCAAAACCACCTCTGACATGAAACCATACGAGATTCAGCAGTACCTGAACCGCTATCTCCCGATGGATATCGCCGTGCTCACGGCCGAAGAAATGCCTGAACGCTTCCACGCCTCTTTAAATGCGGTTTCCAAAACATATCTGTACCGTATCGCCATAGGTTATGTCCCCAGCGTATTTGAGCGCAAATACACCTACTACGCCTTCAAGACACCGGATATCACGGTTATGCAGCAGGCGGCAATCCAACTGATCGGTAAACACGATTTCAAGAACTTTTCTACCGTAAAAAAGAGCAAGTCCACGGAAAAAGAAATGTATGAGATTAAAATTTACGGCGATGCCGATGAAATACAGATTTCCATGCGTGCAAAGGACTTCCTGCACAACATGCCCAGAATAATCGCCGGCACACTGCTTGACATCGGCCTGGGAAAGAGAAAGAAGGAATGCATCGAAGCCATCTTCTCCGGCGAGGAATCAGCCAGCGCACCATGCGATCCCAAGGGATTGTTTCTTCAGGAAATCGAATATTAAAAGAGGGGCTTTACGGCCCCTCATTATTATTTTTATAAAATATCAATATGTTCCCCTGCCAGTGCCTTATTCATGCTGCGCACCGCACAAAATTTCCCGCACATGGAACAGGTATCCTCGTGTTCCGGCTTCCGCTCATCACGAATCCGTCTTGCCGTATCCGGGTCTATTGCACAGTCAAACTGTGCCTCCCAGTCCAGTTTTCTTCTTGCATCCGCCATCTTGTCATCGATTTCGCGTGCCCCCCTTACCCCTTTCGCAATATCCGCTGCATGGGCAGCGATCTTGGAGGCGATGATCCCCTGCTTCACGTCCTCCACATTCGGCAGTGCCAGATGTTCCGCCGGAGTCACATAACAGAGGAATGCCGCACCGGAGGCTGCCGCGATGGCACCGCCGATGGCAGATGTGATATGGTCATAGCCCGGCGCAATATCCGTCACGAGAGGTCCCAGCACGTAGAACGGGGCTCCCTGACAGACCGACTGCTGTACCTTCATGTTCGCCGCGATCTGGTCCATCGGCATGTGGCCCGGCCCTTCCACCATCACCTGCACATCCTTTTCCCACGCCCGTTTCGTCAGTTCCCCGAGGCGCACGAGTTCTTCGATCTGGCAGACATCCGTGGCGTCCGCAAGACATCCCGGCCTGCATGCGTCCCCAAGAGAAATCGTAACGTCATATTCACGGCAGATGTCCAGAATCTCATCATAATATTCGTAAAATGGATTTTCCTCCCCAGTCATGCACATCCATGCAAACACAAGGGAACCTCCCCTTGAAACAATATTCATTTTCCGCTTGTGGTTCTTAATCTGGTCAATCGTTTTCCTACTGATTCCGCAGTGCAGCGTCACAAAATCCACCCCGTCCTCCGCATGCAGACGAATCACGTCTATAAAATCTTTTGCAGTCAGAGAATCCAGATCCCTCTGGTAGTGGATCACGGAGTCATAGATCGGAACCGTCCCGATCATCGCAGGGCATTCGCTTGTCAGTTTCCGCCTGAACGGAATGGTATTCCCGTGGGAAGAAAGGTCCATGATGGCATGCGCCCCCATATGGACGGCCTCCATTACCTTCTCCATCTCCACACTATAATCCTTGCAGTCTCTGGAAACACCCAGATTCACATTGATCTTCGTCTTCAGCATAGATCCCACCCCCTCGGGGTCAATACAGGTATGCCTCTTATTCGCACAGATCACCGCCCTGCCGGAAGCTACAAGAGGAAGAAGTTCTTCCACTGTCATAAGCTCCTTTCCAGCCACAGTCTTAAGTTCTTTCGTCACGATACCCTTTCGTGCCGCCTCCATTTGTGTTGCATAATTTTCCATTTCTCTTTACGTCCTTTCTTGAATCGTCTTTAAATTAAAAAAACTGCTGCAATGCAACATGAGCATTACAGCAGTAAAATCCATTCACCTTCTGTATATCCCTACGTTGGCATTATCCAAATCAGGTTCATGGGTCTAAGCGATTCAGCTTACTCTCAGCCCGCTTGATACGCGAGCTCCCCTGTTTACGTTTTTTATTATACTATGCGGCCTGTCTTCTGACAAGAGAAAACTGACGATTTTTCTACCACGATTTTTCCATGTTCCAAATTATGGTGTAAACCCTAAAGGAAAAGCCCTGTAATATGAAACGCCAGAAAACTTACTATCCAGGCAACCGCCAGCTGGAACAGAACGATCCCGAGCGTAACCTTCCTGCTGCCCACTTCCCGTCTGATCGTCGCAATCGTAGCCGTACATGGCACATACAGCAGGCAGAATACCATCAGTGCATAGGCATTTGCCGCGCCGAACCCCATTGCACCCAGTGTCCCTACGAAGCTTGTCATCCCGTGGGCCGTAGTGATGTTCTGAATCCCGAACAGAACACTGCAGCTGGATACAACGACTTCCTTCGCCGCGACTCCGGCAATCAGCGCAACCACGATCTGCCAGTAACCCAGCCCGAGCGGCTTAAATACCGGTACAATGGCCTTTCCCACGATGGAGCCAAAGCTCTGGCTGATGTCCGTCACATACCCGGACATGCCGAAGTTCAGAATAAACCACATGATGATTGAAGCGATAAAGATAACCGTACCGGCTTTTGAAAGGTAATCCTTCACCTTTTCCCACACATAAATCGCAATCGTCCTTGCGTTCGGAGTCTTGTACTCTGGCAGCTCGATGAGCAGCGCATGCTCTGCCTTGCTTCCGTCAATCTTGGACAGAATAAATGCCGTCGTAATCGCCACGACAATTCCGAGGATATACATGGAATAACAGGCCAGCATTGCATTTTTCCCGAAAAACATGGAAGAAAACAGTACATAAATGGGAAGTCTTGCGCTGCATGACATAAACGGCGTTACCAGAATCGTCTTCAGCCTGTCCTTTCTGTGCTCCAGTGCACGGGAAGCCATAATCGCCGGAACCGAGCAGCCAAATCCGAGCAGCATCGGAAGAAACGCCCTCCCGGACAGTCCCAGATGGCCCATGATGTCATCCATGACAAAGGCCACCCTCGCCATGTATCCGCTGTCTTCCAGAAAAGCCAGTGCCAGAAACAGGATAAAGATGTTCGGCAGAAACGTCAGGATGCCTCCCACTCCGGAAATGATCCCGTCTACAATCAGCGACTGCAGCATGGAACTGACGTGCCATGCCTCCAGCAGATTCCCGGCTCCCCCCGAGATCCACTCGAGGGCAATCTCAAAGTAGCCTTTCAGCCAGTCTCCGACCGTGAATGTCAGAAAGAATACAAGCGCCATGATCCCGAGGAAAATCGGAAGCCCCAGCCATTTACTGGTCATGTACCTGTCGATCTTATCCGTCCGTTCCTCTTTCTTGTTCTTATTTACCAGCGTCTCCTGAATCACTTCTTCTATAAAGTCATACTTCTGGTTAATTATATCCTTCTCATAGCTTCGGTCCAGTACTGCGGGCATATCAAGAGGATGATTCTCCATGACCGCCTTATCCTGCTCCAGCATCTTGATCGCATGCCACCGCTTATTCTCAACCTCTGGATAATTCTTGTTCAACTGCGTGATGATCTGGTCGATCTTGTCCTCAATATCGTCGTGATATACCATCGCATACTCGCTGTGATGATTATGTATGTGTCCTGTCTTCTGCGGATGGTGGTGGATAAACGGGCTCTGTTTTGCAAAATCCTTGTGATGTGCCACCGCATGCATCAGAATCTCCAGCCCGGTCTTCTTTCTGGCAGAAACCGGAATCGCCGGAATCCCCAGCATCTCCGGAAGGCGGTGCAGGTCGATCTCCATGCCCCGCTCTTCCACGATGTCCATCATATTCAGTGCCAGCACCACCGGTTTGCCAAGCTCAATCAGCTGCAGTGTCAGGTAAAGGTTCCTTTCCAGACAGGAAGCATCTACAACGTCGACGATGACATCCACTTCCTCGCTCATAATACATTCCCTGGACACCTTTTCTTCCATTGTATAAGAGGTCAGGCTGTAAATACCGGGCAGGTCGATCAGCTTGAACTCCTGCTCCTTGTAGAATGCTTTCCCTTCCTTCTTCTCAACCGTAACTCCCGGCCAGTTCGCCACCTTCAGGTTCGCCCCTGTATAGGCATTGAACAGCGTTGTCTTACCGCAGTTCGGATTCCCGATAAATCCTACATTAATAATTTCCCTGCTCATTGTGCTGCCTCCTCCACGGTAATGTGATCCGCAATCCGCCGCCCCATTGCAAAGCGTGTTCCGCGAAACCGGACAGTGACAGCCCCTTTTTTATCATTGTTTAAAATGGTGATCTTTGAACCAGTGGTAAGCCCCAGCGCCTCCAGCCTTCTCTCCAGATTCAGTTCAATATCAATCTCCTGAACCCGGTACGTTTGATTGTTCTTTCCCTCTTTTAACCTCATGGCCGCTCCTGTAAGTATGTTTCTTTCGTATTTTTGTAATTGATAATTATTATCTATTAGCAATTATAAAACTTTTACTGCAATAAGTCAAACACATTGACAATTTCCGCCATAACATTTACCCTATTGTTTAGACGTAGCTGTTCGTGGGTTTTGAGCAGTTATATTTAGATATAGAAAAGGGGCACACAATATGGATATTTACTACATGATACTTTACTTCTTCGTTTATGGTTTTCTAGGCTGGTGTGCAGAAGTCGGTTTTGCCGCGGTAAAGGAGCACAAGTTCGTCAACCGCGGATTTTTAAATGGTCCCATCTGCCCGATCTACGGTGTGGGCGTTACCATAGTCATTGCATTCCTGACACCATATAAGGACAACCTGATCCTGCTTTACATATCCTCGGTCATCCTCGTCACACTTCTGGAGGGTGTCACCGGATGGGCAATGGATAAGATCTTTCATAATAAATGGTGGGATTATTCCAAACAGCCATTCAACATCGGCGGATATGTCTGCCTGATCTTCTCGCTCGTATGGGGCATTGCCTGCGTGGCAATCATGGATTTAGTCCACCCGCTGATCCATCAGGCACTGACATTCATCCCGCACACACTCGGAATTGTGCTGATGGCAGTACTCGGAATCGCAATGTTTGCAGATCTCTACGTTACAGCATCCGCAATCTTCAAGTTTAACAAGCGTCTGGCAAGCATGGAAAAAATTGCCGGGGAACTGCACGAAATATCCGACCAGATCGGCGAGGATATCTACGAAACAGTCGTCGCCGCAATGGAGAAACAGGAAGTCTCCAGACAGAAACTGGATGTGGCGGCCGCAGAGTGGAAAGAAAAGACACAGGAGGCAACTTCCGGTTTACTCGAAAAGACACAGGAAACCGCTTCCGGTTTATTCGAAAAGACACAGGAAACCGCTTCCGGTTTATTCGAAAAGACACAGGAAACCGCTTCCGGTTTATTCGAAAAGACGCAGGAAACTGCTTCCGGCCTGCTGGAAAAAACGCAGGAAATATCTGATGAAATGCGCAGCCGCATCGGCGATCTGAAAACACGTTATCAGGACCTCAGCATCAAGACACCGAAAGTCAGCAGACGTCTTGTAAAGGCATTCCCTAAGATGGAATCACGAAATTATAAAGTTCAGCTGGAGGAACTGCGGAAGAAAGTGAATGAGCGGAGGCGGAAATAGAAGGGCCGGCGAGGAATAGGAATTTAGATTTTATAGTTGGAGAATGGCAAAAGGCAGGATAACCACTCGTGTGAGGTTCCTGCCTTTTAATTGCTGCATATACTTTTTGGCTCTTCGGACTGCTCGGCCTCTTCTTGTGCTTTACGCTCTTCTTTGTCAAACTTACTCCATAGAACTTCATAGATAATCATAATGAACATAATAATTCCAAGTTCTATTAATGCGAAAGGACTCTTTAAAAATAAGACATATTTCCCCACATATGGAATATGGAAAACATAAGTGCCTATGATATCCTCTCTGTGTGAGACATAATCGTCATAGCGGTCTGCTAATGCAGCCTCTGTGAGATAGCGGACGGAGCCGTCTTCCTGGACTTCTGTTCCACGATAATAATGGGTAAATACAGCTTCTTTCCCCAAGCGATCAACATTGAAAGTAATGATGTCACCTTTTTGGGGCTCTTCATTTTCTTTTAAATTTTTAACAAGTACAACAGAGCCAGTCGGTATGACTGGCTCCATGCTGTCTGTTAAGATAACATAAGGTTGATAACCTATATAGTTTTTTACACTCTCAGGGTAATTTTTAGCTAATACTGTGTATAAAACAACCAACAAAATAGTTATAATTGGTACCACATTTACTACAACTTTTTTCATACAAATTTATTTGCCCTCTATATCTATGGTGTTGTTTTTTCACTAAGAGTAGCATCCAGAGTTACTTGCACCTTAGCACTTGAAGCTTTTGCATTCTCTGGTGTTACTACTACTTTGTAGGTTTTATCTGCACTAAATTCCTGAGCTTCTGTTCCCACAGGATTGTTCGTTGTTCCATCTATCACTTTAACTGTAAAGTCATCCGCTGTCACACTATCATCATTTCCAGGAGTAACTATCGCCAAAGATGGAGTAAGTGTAATATTAGCTCCCTCAGTTGGTAAGTTTTCAGCTTGGAACTGTACTTCCTTACTTGTATATGTCGGAGCTGTATCTCCCCATACTCTAGCATTGTCATCAACGGCATCATAAGATAATTCTTTTCCAGATACTAAATCCAAAGATATTGCCTTTCCAATTGTTAATGTTGTTTTACTTGTAGCCGTCAACTGATCCCATGCCGCATAAGACCCCGCCATCGTCACAACAATTGCCCCTGCTGTTACGAATCCCAATATTTTCTTTTTACCAAGTTTTAATTTGTTCATTCCTTATACCTCCTTAAGGCTTCCGTGCTTTTGTTTTATGTTTACATTATATACACAAAAGGAGGTTTTGGCTAATACTTATATGTGATTGTCCCGTGATGCATTTGACTTATCGCGGATGTTGTTTTCTAATCCCCATAGCATTCCAGAAACAGTTTTAGGAATGCTTCGGCCTGTCTGGATAGGATTTCCCGCTTTCTTTTGATCCAGAATAACTTCTGGGTGACTTCGCAGTGGTTTAGAAGCAGGCTGTTTATTTTACCCTTTCTAAGCTCCTCTACCTGCCATTTGTTTCCGAATATGAAGGAGTCTGTTCTTTTAATCATGTTGATGATGGCATGGTAGTTATTCATCTTTATCTTTTTGGAAAAGTCTGCTATCTGGATCTTTCCGTCTATCTTGATGATATTATTGAGATTTGCAAAGTAATCGACCGGAAGGCTGATATGGCTGTATGGGAGCATTTTTTCCACGTCGATGGAAGTCTCATTGTAATAGGGATTTTCCTTTCCTACCTGAATGTAAAGAGGACCTTGGCTGATCTCATGTATTTCGAGGTCTTTTAGTTCTGTCAGCTTGTGAAATGCGGACATCTGAATGTTGTTGATTGTCACAATGCCGATGTCTGCCTCCGTCTTTTCTACCCGGTCCAGTACGTCTTCTATGGTTGTTTCTGTTATATTGATTTCGGTGCGCTCCGCCCTGGTTGTCTCGTAAAACTGGAAAATCATATCGTCACGCATGATTAGTTTTCCGATGGCGATGCTGATTCTGGATTCTATGTATTTTTCATTCTGGAGTCTGATCATCGAAATCTCATCCACCTGCTTCAGGATGGATTTTGCATAATAATAGAAGCCTTCCCCGATCTCCGTTACTTCCACGCCTTTGTTGGTCCTGACCAGCATCGGCGCGCCGAACTCCTTTTCCAGTCCCTGCACGGCCCTGCTCAGGTTCGGCTGTGAGATGTACAGGCTCGCGGCGGCTTTCCTCATGCTCTTCTGGTCTACTATCTCAACAAAATATCTCAAGTCCCTTATTTCCATATTTTTGGCCCTTATCCTTTATTAGTGATAGCATTATACCTTATCTGGTCATACAATAGAGGCAGAAAGATGACTAGCAAAACGCTCTTTATACTACAGAAAGTTTGTTACTGTTCACACCCTGCGGGCGTGCACAGTAACGGCATCTGCTTATTTCAAGTCGCCTTCGGCGAGAAGCAGATGCCCTGAGACCATCACTTTATTGGCCCGATGCCGTGCAGCAGGGTGCACGGCACGGTGTGAACAGTAACGAAAGTTTACAAAAAAACCATCCGGAATTTTGTATTTTTTTACATTGCGTGCTAAAATCATTTAAAAGGAGGAATTGCTATGTGGCCAATGATTTTTGTTCAATTAGAATATCTTGTAAGAATACTCGGGGCGGCCATCTGCGGCCTGCTTGTCGGGTACGAGCGGGAGAACCACCTGAAAACGGCCGGGATCCGGACCCACACGATTGTTGCGCTTGCTTCTGCGGTTATGATGATTATTTCAAAATATGGTTTTCAGGATATCCTCGCCCTCGACCATATCGGCCTAGACCCTTCCCGTGTGGCCGCGGGGATTGTCACGGCAATCGGATTTCTCGGGGCGGGCGTGATTTTTACAAGGAATATCAGTGTCAGCGGCCTGACAACGGCTGCCGGAATCTGGGCAACCGTCGGGATCGGGATGGCATTCGGGGCCGGGATGTATGTCCTTGGTATCATGACGACCGTATGCATCCTCATTTTCCAGTTTATCCTGCACCGCAGATTCCGCTGGCTGAAGACCCCGACGATTCAGCAGATTACACTTGTCATGAATAATACGGAGAATATCAAGTCGGTCCTGACGGATTCCTTTTCCATCAAGGACTTAAAGATCATGACAATGAAGGCGACCCGTCTGGATGGCCAGACGTTAAAGATCAAGCTGAACGTAGCGTTTCCGGAGGATTACACGTATCAGGACGTAATCGATCTGTTAAAGGACAATCCGCAGATAAAGTCTGTTGATATCTGACCGGATCAGCCTTTTACCGCTCCGGCCGCCACCCCTTTTATAATATATTTCTGACAGCCCAGATAGAATATAATAATCGGCAGGATTGCCAGCACGAGCATTCCCATCATTGCGCCCATGTCCACGGAACCGTAGCCTCCCCTCAGATACTGGACCGCGATGGGGATTGTCTGGTAATCACTACCGAGAACGAGTAAGGGGAGCAGGTAATCGTTCCAGATCCACATGGCATTGAGTATGGCCACTGTGATCGCAGTCGGTTTGAGCACGGGCAGGACGATTCTGAAAAATGTCTGGATGGGTGTGCACCCGTCTATCATTGCCGCCTCCTCCAGTGAGACCGGAATGGCTTTTACGAATCCGGCGAACATAAACACGGACAGTCCGGCCCCGAACCCGATATAGACAAAGATAATCCCGACAGGGTTCCCCAGGTTCAGAGTGTCTGTTACTTTTGAAAGCGTAAACATGACCATCTGGAACGGGACGATCATGGCAAACACGAAGAGGTAGTAAAGTATTGTGGATATCCGGCTTTTCACCCGGGTCAGCCACCATGCCGTCATGGCTGTGAAGAGCACGATCAAAGCTACAGAAAATACGGTGATAAATATGGAGTATCCCGCAGCCTTCAAAAGCCCCGTTTTTGCCACCCCGTCCACATAGTTGCCAAGTCCGGCAAATGTTTCACTGTCTGGCAGTGCAAAAGGCCTGTCGCTGATATAGAGCTTACTTTTAAACGAGTTCATAAATACAAGCACAATCGGAAAGATGAAGATGACCGCCAGTACAGAAAATACAACGGTCATCAGCATGCCTGTTCCTTTTGAGACTTCCATCATCTGAGGTTCTTCCTGCTTTTCTGTTTTTCCCGCCATCTAGTTTTCTACCTCCCTGTTTCTTGTCAAATAAAGCTGTGTCAGCGCCAGAATTCCCACGATTACAAAGAAAATGACCGCCTTGGCCTGCCCGACACCTTCCCAGCCGTTCCGGTTATAAAACGTCGTATAGATGTCCAGCGCCAGCATTGATGTTTTTCGGGACGGCGCCCCAGCAGTCAGTGCCAGATTCTGGTCAAAGAGTTTAAAGGAATTCGTCAGGGTCAGAAACAGGCAGATCGTGATGGATGACATGACCATCGGAATGGTGACCTTGAACAGTGCCTGCATTTTCGTGGCCCCGTCAATTTTCGCCGCCTCGGCCAGTTCCGTCGGGATATTTTGTATTCCTGCGATGTAAATGATCATCATATAGCCGATCAGCTGCCAGTTCATGAGGATAACCAGCCCCCAGAAACCATATTTTGCATCTGTTGTAATTGTCACGCCGAATCCGGCCAGCACCCCGTTGATCATCAGCTGCCATATATAGCCGAGCACAATACCCCCTATCAGATTTGGCATGAAAAACGTTGTTCGGAAAAGATTGGTGCCTTTAATCCCCCTGGTCAGGCCATAGGCAAAGATAAACGAGATTACATTAATACTGATCACCGACACGACGGTAAATTTCACGGTAAACCAGAGTGCGTTTAGGAAATCCGCGTTGGAAAAGGCCTTCACATAATTGTCAGTCCCAACCCATACCGCATTCGTAACCGTAGTAAATTTGCAGAATGACAATCCGATGCCGAGTACAAACGGTATGATGAAAAACAGCGTAAATGCAATCAATGTAGGCAGTACAAATATCCAAAAGTATTTCTTATAAGCTTTCTGCATCCTGTTCCTCCTGTTTGATTATGCAGAAACAGACGAAACCACTCCCGCCTGCTTCTGCATTTTTTATACGAATTACATGCGGAACATGTCTACTCGGCTGCCGCTTCTTTTTCGATCTTCCAGTCCTCCACACAATCCGAAACAACCGCATCCCACTGCTTATTCCCTGTCGCATATTCGAGCAGTGATGCTCCCAGGTTATCTTTAAAGGTCTGGCTCGGGAATGTCTGGAAATCCCATGAGAGATTCGTCAGGTCCTGATTTTCCATATACCGGATGACCTCCTGTGCCAGAGGATCGGTCGGTTTCTGGTCTTCTTCAAACGTATTAAACGGCGTAATGAATCCCAGCTGTTCTGCAACTTCTTCCTTTCCTTCCTCACTGCCGAACAGCCACTCAATAAAATCGATAGAAGCCTTCTTGTCTGCCTCTGAAACCTTATCATTCACACAGAGATAATTTTCACCGCCAATACACAGGCCCTGTTTCTCTTCACCCTCTATCCCGGTATAAATTGGCAGATATTTAATCTTATCTTCCTTAACTATATTTCCTTCCACGCCTCTGATATCTCCCCATGCCCAGTTGCCGTTCTGCACCATTGCAGCCTTGCCGAGCGCAAACTCAGCCATCGAGTCAGAAACCGTTTTAGAACCAAGCATCGCCGGTTCCGTCGTAGAATTGTTCAGATACAGGTCAAAAATATTTTTAAATTCCTCATTGTATTTAAAACTGATCGCATTTTCATCAGTCACATTTTCACCTTTATATTCATAATAAACCGGTACATTCATCAGATGCGTCTGCCATCTCCAGTCCTCGCCGGGCGAAAACGAAGTAGAAGCGAACACACCGCTGATTCCAAGCTGGTCCTTCTTAGCTGTCATATCCTCTACAACTTCCTTCAGCGTCATGAAGTTTTTAATCTCATCCACGGACTTAACCTTTGCCCCGTCCATTGCTGTATATTTATCCATAATCTCCTCATTGTAGATAATTCCGTATCCTTCCACGGCATAAGGGATCGCATATACACCGTCACCCTTCCCCTTGATCGCCATGTCCTTATCGTTCAGCCACGTATACAGCTTCGTGTCTGCAAGATCCATGCAGTAATCTTTCCAGTTCTGATATCCGACCGGGCCATTCACCTGAAAAATCGTAGGTGCGTCCTTCTTTGCAATCTCAGATTTCAGAGTCTGCTCATACGTACCTGCCGCCGCAGTCTGGACCTTTACCTGCACACCGGTTTCCTCCGTATATTCCTTCGCGACCTTCTCCCACTGCTTCGCCTGTTCCGGCTTAAAACTCAAGTAGTATACACTGCCCTTGTCCTCCTTCGAACCGGCAGATTCCGATTTTTTCCCCGCACATCCGGTGCAGAGCCCGGCAAGCATAGACGCCGCCAGAATCGCTGATAAAACCTTCTTGCTCTTCATACTTATCCTCCTAATGATAAAACTTAATTCGGGACGTAGCCTTTTGCAGAAAGGCTACGTCCCGAATTAACTTCAGTGGTGCACCTTTTTGACTTTTGTGGTGTACCTCTTTATAGTTTCCAGATATCTCTATTATATTCTTCTATTGTACGATCTGAGGAAAAGTATCCTGCTTTCGCTATATTTACCAGCATTTTCTTTGCCCACTCGTTTTTGTTTTCGTAAGCTTTGAATGCTTCTTCTTTTTTCTTTGCATATGCCTTGAAATCGAGCAGTGTCATGAACCAGTCTTTTTTCAGGAGTTCGTTCTGAAGTCTTGTCAGGTTTTCTGCGTTTCCTGCGGCGAGTACTTTTTCGCTGGTGATAAAGTCTACCGCGGCTTTGATGTCGGCGTCTTTTTCGTAATACTCGCGGGAGATGTAGTCTGCTTTTGCGTAATGTTCAATGACTTCATCGCTGGATGCGCCGAATACGAAGATGTTTTCATCGCCGACCAGTTCGTGGATTTCGACGTTTGCACCATCGTCGGTTCCGAGTGTTACTGCTCCGTTGAGCATGAATTTCATGTTGCCGGTTCCGCTTGCCTCTTTGGATGCGAGGGATATCTGCTCAGATATGTCGCATGCCGGAATCAGTTTTTCTGCTTTTGTTACGTTATAGTTTTCCACCATGACCACCTTGAGATACGGGCTGACTTCCGGGTCGTTGTTGATAACTTCCTGCAGGCACAGGATCAGGTGGATGATGTCTTTTGCGATGATATAGGCCGGAGCTGCTTTTGCACCGAAGATTACGGTAATCGGTGTAGCCGGAAGTTTTCCTGCTTTAATTTCCAGATACTTGTGGATAACGTAGAGCGCATTCATCTGCTGACGTTTGTACTCATGGAGGCGTTTTACCTGAATGTCAAAAATGGAATCCGGATTCAGCTTTATCCCTTGTGTTTCCATGAGATATTCACAGAGTTTTTCCTTATTCGCTTTTTTGATCTCCTGCAGGCGGCTCAGTACGTTCTGGTCCCCCCGGAAATTCAACAGGCGCTCCAGCTGTTTTGCATCTGAACGGTATCCTTTTCCTATAATAAAGTCCAGCATCTCTGTCAGGAGCGGGTTGCAGTGGAGCAGCCATCTTCTAAACGTAATTCCGTTCGTCTTGTTGTTGAATTTCTCCGGATAAATCTTGTAAAAGTTATTCAGCTCGTTCTGTTTCAATATTTCTGTATGCAGTGCGGCAACCCCATTCACACTGAACCCATAATGGATATCGATATGTGCCATATGTACGGTGTCGTTCCTGTCGATCACTGCCACACTTTCGTCCGCATATTTTCTCCGCACCTTGTCGTCCAGCACTTCGATGATCGGTACCAGCTGCGGCACTACCTTTTTCAGATATCCGAGCGGCCATTTTTCCAGTGCCTCGGCCAGAATCGTATGGTTTGTGTATGCACAGGTACGGGAAACTACATCAATCGCGTCATCCATTTCCATCCCCCTCTCCATCAAAAGGCGGATCAGTTCCGGAATCACCATTGTCGGATGGGTATCATTGATCTGGATCACGGCATAATCCGGCAGGTCATAGAGGCTGCAACCTTTCGCCGTACATTCATCCAGAATCAGTCTGGCACCGTTGCTTACCATAAAATACTGCTGGTAAATACGCAGGAGGCGCCCCTTTTCATCACTGTCATCCGGATATAAGAACAGGGTCAGGTTCTTTTCGATATCCTCCTTGTCAAAATCAATCCCGTTTTCCACAATATCCTCATCCACAGTTTCCACATCAAACAGGTGAAGTTTATTCGTAATATTATTGTATCCGGTCACTTCAATATCGTACATTCTGGAATTCAGAGTCATTCCCTTAAAGGAAACCGGGTAGCTCACATCCGTCTTTACAAGCCAGCTTTCGTTCTCAATCCACGGATTTGGAGTCTCCTTCTGGAGTTCATTTTCAAACTCCTGTTTAAAAAGCCCGAGGTGGTAATTCAGCCCAATCCCGTCACCGCTCAATCCCAGTGTGGAAATGGAATCCAAAAAACAGGCTGCCAGGCGTCCAAGCCCCCCGTTTCCAAGGGAAGGCTCCGGCTCCACTTCTTCAATCTCGCAGATATCCTTCCCATTTGCCGCCAGTACATCCCTGACTTCATTGTAAATCCCAAGGTTGATCATATTATTGGAAAGTAGTTTACCGATCAGAAATTCTGCCGATATGTAATACAGTTTTTTCTTTTTCTCCGGGCGTTCCTTCCCCTTAGCCATCTCCTGTACAATCTTTAAAAGAGCCGAATAAATCTCTTCATTCGACGCCTCCGCTATTCCTCTTCCTAATTTCTGCTGCAAACTATCCTGTATACTCATTAGACTACTCCTTTCAATGCATATAAACAGTTTCTATAGTATGCATTTTAATATGTTTCTATCTCATTTTCTTGCAAAATCCTCTTCATTTATAGTACAATACTATCATATTAATCGCAAAACAGCATCCGTAAAATAGTTTTTTGCAGAAAATGAGGACCTCCCATGAATATCAAAGAATACCAAAACTATCATGAAACCAAATCACATACATCATCTGAATTTCCCTACAATACCTATCTCTGCTCCATCCCACTGGATTTCACGCAGGTCCCGTTCCACTGGCACGAAGAACTGGAACTGATTGTCATAAAAAAGGGGCAGGGTTATGTCTCCGCAGATCTGCACTCCGAGACGGTCACTGCCGGGGACATCGTCCTGATCCTCCCAGGCCAGCTCCACTCGATCGATCAGAAGGCAGGCTGTGAAATGGAATACGAGAATATACTGTTCATGCCCGGGATGCTCATATCGGGTGAAAATGACCTGTGTGCGAACCGGTTTATCCTGCCCCTTTTGAATGAGGAGCAGAGCCCTCTGACCTTCATCACCCCCGCCTGCCAGATTTATCCGCAAATTGCAGGCTGTATCCGTCATATCGATGAATTGTGCGAGGTGCAGTCCGAAGGGTATCAGCTTGCTGTCAAAGCCGAGCTGTTCCGCTTCTTCTTTTTTCTTATCTCGGCACAAAAAAACAGAGACCCTGTCCCGAAAATCAAGACAAAATCTCTGAAGAAATTAAAAACAATATTAAAATATGTGGAAGACCACTACGCCGATTCAATCACTATCGATGATATGGCGGCACTGACATACTACAGTAAATCCCACTTCATGAAGTTCTTCAAAACCCATATGGGCACAGGATTCATCGAATACCTGAATGACTACCGCCTCACGATGGCCGCGCGGCTGCTCGCCTCCACAGGGGCCTCCGTCCTTGAGATTGCAGCGCGCACGGGCTTTGACAACCTGTCCTACTTTAACCGGCTGTTCAAACGTAAATACCACCTCACACCAATGCAGTACCGCAAATCTGTCTGACAGCGGCTGGTTAGAACAGGTTTGGGTCCCCCGTGTAGTACAATTCGATCGGATCAATCGGGTCGACCGGGTTCTCGACATCCATCTTCTCATTCCTTCCGTGCCTTCTCAGCAGCTCGCCGCCTTTGTTGTAAAACCAGAAGGAATAGACGAGAATCTTATTGACCTTGCCGATGCGGTCCTTCGTCGTCTTCTCGTATAACGTACCTCCGGTCTCAAACTTCGTCTTTTTATGGATCATGGAGATCAGTTCGGTCTCACAGGTCACAGGTTCCGGTATGATCGTATAGGCCCGTCCCACACAGCCCGGCTTATGCGAATCACTTCCCCCTATCGTCACCTTTCCATACTTCTGTGCAAGCTTCATCGCTCCCGCATTGGATGCGGCAGACTCACAGCAGTTATAAGCCTCGACGAAATCAAAGCGCTTCATGATCTCCGGGTTCGTATAAAACTTCTTCGTATTCGTAATGCTCAGATACTTCTCTCCGCACGGGTGGGCCGGCCCTAATACACCGCCGTTCCTGTGGACAAGGTCGATCAGCACAGATACCGGCATCCCCCGCATCTCAAGAAGCCGCATCTTCACGCCCTCAGGCATGATGACCAGAATGTGTCCGGCATCTCTCGTATCGTACTCGATCCCCTTTAGCACCACAAAATCTTCATGGGCCTTCCCTTTCATGTGGTACTTCCAGTGGCGGTACCCCTTATACGTGTTATGGTCAGTAACCACCATCCCCTGGAAACCTTTGCTCTTTAGAATTGTAATATATTCGTCCAAGCTTACTTTACTGTCAATAGACCCTTCTTTCACGTGGCAATGCATATCAATCTTCATAAGTAAGCCCCCTTTTCTTCAATTGGATTATAGATATATTATACAACTTTGCCGGGGGACTGGCAATAAACTTCTTCCTGTTCCGTCCTGTAAACTGTATCCAGATTATTTTTCATCATCATCCAGACTGAAAATCTGGATGTCGTCATCGTCTTCGAATTCTTCATCATCTTCCAGAAATTCTTCGTCAATATCCTCATCGATGTCATCGAAATCCATACCGGAATACGCCTCACCTTCATCCTCCGGCTCCTCACCAATATCGTCAGGGCCAGCCTCCATAACTGGTGCCTCCTGATCCAGATTGTCCACCATTGCACGGGCCTTGTCCACTTCATTGGCAACAGATTGTGTATTTCGAATCTCCTCAGCTTTCTTTAGATGCTGCTTTTTGCGCTTCTTTGATTCCAAAAGAAATTGTACAATAATGCCGAGAATCGCAAGCACTGCGATGACCGCGATATTTATAATCCGGTTCTTCAAAGGAAGCAGGATGTAAATTGCCTGTCCTGCGGCAAAACCACCACAAATACCGGTAACCAGCATCGTAACCGGCCCCGCGAATTTCAGGGTAATTAATCCGATGACCAGCCCGATTGCTGCACAGACCAGCATAAACTGCCAGTCCTTCGGCTGTAAAATGCATGCACTGCCTGCCGTACCCAGAATCCACATGACAAAAAATGCCCCTGCCAGAAAGAATCCCGCACAAAGCCCTGCGAGGATCAGACCTGCCGCCGCACCGATAATTAGTGGGATGTAGCCGTCCAGTCCGAAATAAGAAGCCAGATACGCCCCGCCTGAAAAACCGACGGCCAGTCCGAGAACCGCTGCCCAGAACCGCACCATCTTCAGTCCGAAGAAGCAAAACAGAAGGCCGGTGGCAGCCACCACAATCAAAGTGATAAGATCCGCCTGACCCAATCCTCTCCCCTTATCCGTCAACACAGCCATACCTGTATCAAGGTACCCCTGCACCTGTCCTAAAATGTAATCCATATTCATTATCATCTTGTTCACCTTTGTCCCTTAAAATTATTTACAGTTACTCCCCGCTGTCATATGCCCCGGTGATCTCCTTTAAGAAATCCAGATACATATCCGCCACGTACACCGGAGAAAGAATTCTGACATCCTTCCCCAGCCCGGTCAGCCAGCCGAAAAACTGTCCACTGACAGCCACATCCACGCGTGCCGTGAAACTCTCCTCCCCGTCCGGCCTGACAGATACATCCTTCCCAAACCTGTCTATGACAACGCCTATGTATTTATTATGAAATCTGATACGTAAGGTCTCTTCCTCCCCGCCAAACATACCAAATGTTTTTTTCGTATAGTGTGCCAGGTCGAATCTTCCAAACTCTTCCTTCCCGACCCTTGGTTCTCCCAATGTTTCAATATCAAGCATCTTATCCACCCTGAAGTGCTTCAGGATTCCGGCATCTACATCATACCCGATCAGATAATAATTCTCATCGTCCCATGTAAGCGCCCAGGGACTGACCTGATATGGCTCCCCGCCCTTCTTGAGCCTGGTTGTCTTCTCGATCGTCCATTCGAAATACCGGAACAGAATCTGCTGGTTTGAAGCAATAGACGCATAAATCTTATCTATATTATAATAAATGCTTTCATTCATCGCCTTGATTCTGTTCGCAACAACAACCTGACGCTGAAGCTGCTTTGCTTCATACTTGCTTGCCATACTCTCGATCTTACGGATCAGGCTGTTCGACTTGCTCTCTGTAATAAATCTGGAAGACTGAACCGCGTCCACCAGTAATTTCAGCTCCGCCAGTTCGAATTCATGGCTTTGAAGAAAATATCCTTCAGGCCGCTCTTTCCGGTAAGCGATATCCATCCCGAACTTTTTCAGCGTCTCGATATCATTATACAGACTTTTCCGTTCTGCCTGAATTCCATATTCCAACAGCTTCTCTTCAAGCTGCTTTCTGGAAAGAGGATGCACCGCATCTGTTTCCTCGTGGAACAGCCTCATAAGAAACAGGATCTTTTCCTTCTGGTTACTTGATCTTGCCATACTCATCTCCCCTGCAACATGTTCTGATTTCTCCCCACATCTTTCTTATTTTAACAATTTTTGCAGAAATATACAACACAAAATAGCTTTTCGGGTCACTTTCCGCAAAGCTATTTTATATCCACACAAAGTAAAGATGGATGCCAATCTAATTATGATTAACACCCATCTTCACACTGATATTTCTATCATTCTTTTTTTACCTCTTTCTCTACCAATTTTGTTGATAGCGGTTTGGTTTAAAACTTTAATTTGCTGGTGGTCCGTACCTCCTGTTCTTAAACTTTACCGGACTTGTTCGATGATTTTCTTTTTACGATGGATTTTACTTCTCTCATAACTTTCTCGTCATTATGATAATTTCTCCATCTTTCCGTTCTAATCATTTACTTTTGTCCAGTTACTAAAACATTCTGAACTTTCATTTACGAAGAATTTTCCTCTCTCTTATGAGATTACTTTTTCTTTTTAAGTGATTGTTCATTTGTTTTATTTCTTGTATTAAGAATACTACACGTTTCCCATTTTGTCAACACTATTTTTAGTTTTTTTATATATTTTTGAGTAATTATCTTTTTATTTGGCTCTAATCAAAGAATAAAGTGTGTATTATTTTTGATTAAAAGCAAAAATATCTGACATTCTGACAGTTTCTGCTGCCAGTTTCCGGGCAGACAGTTCTGTCTGATTGTCAGATATTTCTATTCCTGATTCTTAAGGCTGTCTTCGTATACATATTTATAATGCAGGCATGAATTAATCCAGATGGTAGACCTCTTCCATCTCAGCCCACCATTCGCCTTCTTTTCTTCCGTCAAGCGGCTGCTGGAAAGGCATCACCAGATCCCACCATTCCTGTGTCTTAGGGTCTGCGGCCATTTTTGCCATGTCTGCCTCATAATCGTCGCCGGTATACTCATAATAGGAGAACAATAATTCACCAAAGTTATAAATGGAATAGTTCGACAGGTTACACTCTTTGATCATGGCGTTGATCTCGGGCCATATATTTGCATGATGATATTTGTATTCATCTAATTTTTCTTTTTTCACTCCAATTATGGAACCATATCTCTGCATTGCTGCACCTCCTAATATACTTTTTGTGCTTCTTCAAATAATGCATGGATGTTTGCAGGAGGAACGTCCGGCATAACTGCCTCATGGCTTGGGGATATAATCAGTCCTGTCGGGAATATGGTACGCAGTTCTTTTACTTTGTTACGCACATCCTCCGGGCTTCCGTTTACCAGCAGGTCCTGTGTATCTACGCCTCCGCAGAAGGATACTTTGTCACCGAATTTTTCTTTCAGGCTTTCCGGTTCCATGCCTGCAGCCAGTGCCTGAATCGGATGTACGATATCCACGCCTGCTTCAATCAGGTCCGGAATAATATCGGCGATTGATCCGCAGGAGTGATAGATTACTTTTACACCATAACTGTGTGCCTGTTCCACCAGTCGTTTACAGCCCGGGATAATGAAACGGCGAACCATGTCCGGAGAAAGCATCAGCCCCCTCTGGCTTCCCATGTCGTTGCCGATCAGTACGGCGTCCAGTCTGCCCTTTGTGGCTTCAAAGAAAATTTTATTTGCTTTCAGGTAGAAATCCATGATCTTCTCGTCAACAGCCTCGTAAATCTCCGGATTTGCAATCATGTTCATTAAGGCTGTCTCCATACCGAAAGCCGCGCACGTATCCTGAAAATGTGCAGACCATAACATGCCTAAAGTCACTTTATCGTCGGGAGCCGCCTCTACACGGCGTCTGCACTCTTCGACGTCAATATATTCCGCCGGGTCCGGCCATTTAAAGAAATCCAGATCTTCCAGCTCCTCCGCATCTTTAAAGCATCCGTCAGCGGTCAGCGTGCGGTCTTCTGCATCCACATTTCCGTCCATATACCAGTCAAATGCAGCATAAATGGCACTTGCCGTCGGTGATTGATATGGAACTTCCACCGCATAGAAATCATCCCCTACCGCCAGTTTTAACTCATGCATATTCTTAACACCATAGTACTCAAATAATGCCGGCTGTGCATAGATATCCGGCATACCGAGCCATGCTGCGGGGCGGTCTACCGGTTTCCTCTCAACCGTTGCCAAAAAACGTTCTTTACTGTTCATCTGTCTCTCCTTTTTACAAGACAGGCGGAAGCTTTACTGCCGGCCTCCGCCCGTCCGCCCATTCTTTTTATGCTGCTTCGCTCAATTGCCTACCACTGGCAAGGAAGGTACTCTTCTACATTGTCAGCTCCGATGATGTCTGTTCCGATATAAGATACTCTTTCGATATCTTCACCGTTAAAGTACTCGGATACTGTTCTTACTGCCAGACCTGCATCTGCCTGACATGACTGGTAGCTTGCATATTTCAGTTCGCCGCTCTGGATGAGCTCTGCACCCTGTTTGGACATACCTGCTGCCACGATCAGGATATCTTCACGCCCTGCTGCCTTGCAGGCCTCTGTTGCTCCGATTGCCTGGTCAGAATCATCTGCGAGAACGATTGCATTCAGATCTTTTCCATATTTTGTGATCCAGTCTGAAACAACCTGTTTTACAGCAGAAGCTTCGAATCCCGGTGACTGTACGTCAAGAGATTTGATGTCAGGATATTCTTCTGCTAATGTGGACATTGGTCCGAATGTACGTGCATAATATGGTGATGTTCCTACATTATGTGTGATGTAGGCAACGCCGCCCTTTCCTCCGAGTTCCTCACCAAGCTTGCTTGCAAGGTTTCTCATCTGGTACCAGTCGTTCGGTCCTGTGTAAGCTAAGATGTTGTTCATTGCGTCAGCTTCCGGAAGTGTATTGCTGCAGAATGCAGGAATACCGGCTTTTGTGATCTTCTTGAACTGCTGTCCCGCATGGTCAGCACTTACAGGAATAACTACGATAGCATCCGGCTGCTCATTGATAGCCTGGTCAATATATCCGTCCTGCGTGGACTGGTCCCAGTTCGGATCATATACGTCACAAGTCATTCCAACTGCTTCACAAGCTTCCTCAAAAGCTTCCTGATAACATGTTGTCCATGCATGGGCGCCATGTACGATCAGGATTACGTGTTTGCCCTTCTGTCCGTCAGCCGGAGATTCCGGGAATCTTGAGTCAGCTTCTGAATCCCAGTCCAGATATTCATAATAATGCCACTTGTTCATGTCGGAATCATCCAGTTTTTCCAGTGCCTCTGCATCACCTTCTGCTTCCGGTACGTCGAAAGTTGTTCCTTCCGCCATCATCTGGTGGTTGTCCGTCGTCTGAATGTCATCGATTGCTTTCTGCAGCAATTCCTTTGATTCTGCCAGATTGTCCCCGCCTGAAGAAGAATCCTCCGATGACGCTTTCTTGTCATCCTTTGAGTCTGAGCCGCTGTTTCCGCATCCTGTGAGACATAAGGTGCTCACCAGCATCGTTCCGGCAAGCATAACTGCTAAATACTTTTTGAACATTTTTCTTTCCTCCTTTTGTTTGTTTATTAAAAACATGTCCCGCATGTTTCTAATCCATATAACACCCTGCATCTTTTATTTCTGACGGGGCCTTCCCCTGATCCTAAAGCACCCGTTGAAATTTAGTGTGATTTTCCGAGTTCTTTCAAGGCTTCTTTATGCAGGTTGGGTCTTGTGCCAACCGTCTTGTTCCTGTTATATAAAGCGATTGTTTCGTAGACGATACATCCGATCAGTATCGCGGCGATTACAAGCACCTGGATCTCTGTTTTCTTAAAGATCGCCTTCAGAAGTGCGATTGCAACCAGTGAAACCCATGTCCATATGACACTTCCTTTACCGCCATTGATTGCGGTTCCGCCGATGATGGTAGCGGTCAGGGCGATCATAAGAGGGCTGATTCCTTTCTCACCCATTGTGATTCCGGCCGTTCCTGAGTAAATTCCGTTCAGCGCCCCGCCCAGTGCACATGCTGCGGAAGAAATGACGAATGCCATTGTTGTCACGCCGTCGCTCTTGATTCCTGCCAGCCATGCCGTCTCAAGGTTGCCGCCGATCATGTATACGTTGCGGCCGAATCTTGTGTAGCGCAGTACGATCATGACGATGAACACAACCAGTGTTGTAATCAGGAAATAGGTGGAAAACGGCAGGAAACCAACCGGTGTGTCATTCAGCACATCACTGAATGCATAATCTTTTCCGATACTGAGTTCTTCACCGCCTGTGTAGATATACATGGAGCCTTTTAATACGAACTGCATACCCAGCGTTGCGATAAAGGAGTGTATCTTTAACTTTGTAACGAGGAAGCCGTTGATGCATCCTACCAAAACGCCGGCCAGTGTTGCAATCAGAATACATACGGCCCAGGGCAGTCCCTGGTCACCGTGCAGACCGAGGCAGAGCAGGGCTGCAAACGTGGACATATACATAATCGTAAGGTCCATGTGCCCGGCGATCATACATACTGTAAACCCAAGTCCCAGCCAGATTACAAGGCTTCCGTTTCCCGTAGCGGCACTAATGTTGTACATGGTGTAAAAATTATCTACAAAAAGACCAATTATCAATATCAGAGCCAGGAAAAGATAAGATCTGTTTTCATTAATTAAGTTTGCACTAATTTTAATCTTCTTATTTTTCATTATGCTCTACCCAACTTTCTGTTAGAATATGTGTTCAGCCATACAATGAACAGGAAGACAAGTCCCTGTACCAGGTACTTTTCATATGTTCCCAGACCGATCCAAGAGAGGATATTGTTCAGGATTCCATATGCAAGCACGCCCCCGAAGGTCCCGACTACCGAGCCTTTTCCTCCGTTTAAGAGACATCCTCCAAGAAGTACGGCTGTCAGACATGAGAAATCATATCCTGTCCCGTTTTCATAGGAAGCGGTCTTACGCAATGCTGCGAAGAAGATTCCCCCTATGGATGCACAGACTCCGTTGATGATATACGCCGTTACGAGCGTCTTTGTACAATTGATTCCGGAAAACTTCGCTACTTCGTAGTTCGTTCCGATCAGTTTCAGCTTCTGTCCAAATTTTGTCTTGGAATGAATGAACCATGCAATCACCATCATCACGATCATGACGATTGCCATCAGGGAAATGTATTTCCCAATGTAGGTCCTTGCTATAGAGAAGAATGTATTAGCCGCATTCTGTGCGAATTCTGTATCCTTTGCAACTTTATCTGCATAAAGCTGTTTTCCTTCCCAGATAACTCTTACGATACCGGAAAGCAGCAGGTTGAACCCCCATGTCCAGATGATCGGGTTCGCCCTGAACTTTCCGATCATGAATCCGTTGACAAGGCCAATCAGTGCACCTGACAGGATACCAATCAGAATTGCAACAGGGAATCCGAAGTTGATGGTCTGCACTGCCATCATGCCTCCTACCGCCATTGTCAGTGGGATGGACATGTCTGTCATGTTGCCGGAATATGTAATAAAGATCAGGCCTGAACTGACCATACCGATCAGGGCAACCGCTTCCAGAATAGACTGGATATTGCTGGCTGCAAAAAATGTTCCTTTCGAAACAATCAGGCCGATAATGATCAGAGCTACGACTACAACATAGATTCCCAATTTATTGAAAATGAGACTGAACTTATTGATTTCCGTCTTTCTGGTATCTACTTTTGGAGTGTTTGTATTTGGATTTTTATTTATTTGTTCTGACATGATACGTACTCACCCTCCCCATTTGCTGCAATCAACAGTGCGTTTTCGTTAATTCCTTCTTTCGGAATTTCACCGATGATATGCCCTTCTCTTAAAATAACTGCACGGTCACATAAACCTACTACCTCAGGCAGGTCACTGGAAAGAAGAATACATGCATTTCCCTGGGAAACGTATCTCTTCACAGCATCATGGATAACCTGTTTTGCATTGACGTCAACACCTCGTGTAGGTTCATCCAGAATCAGAATATCTACGTCCGCCGCCAGCCATTTTGCCATCAGCACTTTCTGCTGGTTACCACCGGAAAAGCTGTTTACCAGTCTGTCCCTGTCTGCCGGGTATACACTCATTTCATTGATTCTCTCATCGACAAGGTCATTCTGCTTCTTTGCCTGATAAAGGATTCCGGGCCCACATTTATCAATAATGCATGCCGTCACATTGTCGGACACAGTCTGCGGAAGCGCCAGACCTACGACTTTTCTGTCTTCTGTCAGATATCCAAGGCCGCCCCTGATAGACTCTCCGAGGTCTTTGAAATGAACTTCTTTGCCGTGGATATATACCTTGCCCCCGTCGGTCTTGTCAACGCCTGTCAGGCCTCTTGCGATTTCTGTTCTTCCGGATCCTGCCAGTCCGCAGATGGCGAGTACTTCTCCTTTATGGAGGTTGAAGTTAATATGGTGGAAAAATCCCCACCTTGTAAAATCTTCTACCCGTAACACTTCTTCATCTGTTACCATGCTCTTGTGATCAGCGTAAAAGCTTTTTACCGGTTCACCGACCATGCATTCAACGAGCTGTTCTGTATTAGTCTCCGTAATCGGGAAGGAATCTACCAGCTTTCCGTCCCTCATGACCGTTACCATATCGGCTATTTCAAAAATCTCTCCCAGATGATGGGAAATATATACGATGGCCAGCCCCTGTTCTTTCAGGTTTCTCACGATGTCAAACAGCCTGTTGACTTCCTCGCTGGACAGCGCACTTGTGGGCTCATCCATAACAAGGATCTTAGGTTCGAAGCCCAGTACCTTTGCAATCTCTACCAGCTGTGCATCACACTGGCTGATCTCGGATACATCCAGCGTCGGGTCGATATCATCCAGACCCACACGGTGGAGCAGTTTTTTCGCCTCCTCAATCGCCTTTGCCTTGTCGATAAACAATGCATTCTTCTTCGGAAGACGTCCAACCAGAAGGTTCTCATAAATAGAAATTCTTCTTGCAAGAGACAGTTCCTGATATACCATTCCAATTCCATATTCTCTGGCGAGATTCGGTGTATGCACCTCTCTCTTTTCCCCGTCAATATAAATCTCTCCTGTGTAGTCATTAAAAAGTCCGGCGAGCATTTTCATCAGAGTTGATTTACCAGCTCCATTCTCACCCATGAGGGCATGTACCTCCCCTGCTCTCACTCGGAAATCGACCTGATCTACAGCCAATGTTCCGGGAAACCTTTTGGACACTTTTCTCATGTCCAATGCATACGCTTCATTTTTAGATGCGTTACCCATGCTGATTGCTCCTTTCGTATAGCGCTTGTGACGTATCGGAACCGATACGCTATTTATTGATTTCTCCGCCGGCAAAGCCCATCACATAATTGTGACGCTTCACCGCGGCTGCATCCGGGTTAATTCAGAACTTCCCTCACCTTTTCGGCAAATGCCTTTCCAAGTCTTTCATGATATTGCGGCTCCATGTGGACCCCGTCCTTTGTGGAAGCCTCCCCGTACTGTGCCGCATCCATGTAATGAAGTCCGTTTGCCTCTGCAAACGCTTTGTATGCCTTTGCAAAACCCAGCGACCGCTCATAGGCGCCGTCCCCAAACATATCATAGAAGAGTACATTGTCCCTATATGCCGGATTGATCAGGATCGGTGACACAAGCAGCACTTCCGGTTTTTTGCCGTCCATCGGCACTGTCTTAAGCACATCCAGATAGCGTCCAAATCCAAAGGCAATCGTCTCCGGATTCACTGCAAACCTTGCCTTTAAGTCATTGGTTCCCAGCATCAGGATGATCAGGTCAAGAGGCGACTGCGAGTCGCAGCAGGGTGCGAAATAGGTGATTCCGGCAAGTCTTCCTTCCACTACATCGTCGTGTACGGAAGTCCGCCCGTTATAACCTTCCTCAATCACCTGGTAATCCTCCCCGAGTTCCCTCTGAAGGACGCCTGTCCAGCGTACATCCTGCGGGTGCCTTGCACTGTCTCCGGGAATTGCCCCCCATGTATTCGAATCTCCAAAGCATAATATCCTTTTTTTCATAAACAGCTCTCCTTACGATTACATGAATTTCTTACGCGCATCATACAGCGCGATGATATTTTCCACCGGGACATCGCCTTCAAAATCCTGACTCGGTCCCAGAATATATCCGCCGTTTACATTCATCGTCTCGATAATGTACTCTGTTTCTCTCCGGACCTCCTCCGGTGTACCGAACGGGAGCAGGCGCTGGGTGTCCACACCTCCCTGAAAGCAAATCTGGTCTCCAAAATCCCTTTTCAGAGAATCTACCTCCATCCCATTCACCTTCTGGATCGGCTCGAGTCCGTCTGCGCCACAGTCGATCAGGTTCGGAATAATCGGCCTGACCGCGCCGCAGGAATGCTGGAGATAGTAACATCCGTATTTATGGGCAAGCTGTACAAGCTTTTTTGTATTCTCCGCGAAATATTCGTCCCACATCTGCGGGCTGAACAACAGGCTGATCTGTGTCCCGTAGTCATCACACGGCCGGATCAGGTCGATTGCCCCATCCCCTGCTTCAAACATCCTCTCGTACAGTTCCATGTAAAAATCACTGTAACGGTTCAGCATCGCCTTGACGAGGTCCGGTTCATCAGCCATAAGCATATAAAACTGTTCCGCCGGGTACATTTCCAGAAATACCTGATAAGGTCCCGGCCATCCAATGCGTATCGCCTTATCTTTATGCTTATCACAGAACCGCTTTACCGCCTCATAATCGAAGTCGTCCGGGTCCGGCCAGTCATGGAAAGCGAGGAAATCCTCCATCGTCTCCACATGCTGCATCGGCCGCCAGATCGTGTGATTGTTGTACTCCACACCATTCCATTTCTCCACATACCGCTGCCCGAAGGGGTGCGTATGTACGACCTCCCCGTTTGCATTCACATAATCAGGCTTTTTATTTCCGATGTATGGCGGAATATCCATAATCCTCGTATCAATTTCCAGAATATCCATGACTTCATCCTGAGTCTCAACCCGGAAATATTCTTTCATCTTGTCCCAGGCAGTCTCAACCGCCTGCATTGTAGCAGGGACACGGTCAGGAGTTTTGTGTTCAAATGCCGCCCTGACGCGTTCTTTACTTGTCATCATCCCGATCCCTCCCTTACGTCCTTTACTTGATAAGTCCATTATAGAGAGGTGGAATAGTAAATTCAATTAAAATTAAATTTTAAATTTAAACGTTTAAATTTAAATCATACTAAAAATGTAGGAGTTGTAACACTAATTAAGAAGTTTAGAAGAACACCTTTAGAAGAGACAAATGGGGGGCAGATGCTGCTCCATATGCCCCCAAAACAGATTATTTTGCAAAATCCCCAGCTACCCTCATGGCGATTTTCTCCCATTTGAAGAGTCTTTCAGGATCATATCTTACGGTGGAGATATCCTTAAAAATCAGCTCTACATGAGATCTTCCTTCTGTCAGGTCCATGAATTCACGGATTTCTTTTTCAGCCTGGGCCTCGTCAAAGATATTTCCGGCTACTATAGCGGGGTTCGGTTTTCTGCTGATGACATAATCGGTGCCGATATCTTCTATAATACGCCCGCTTTTACACCACGGAGAAACGGATATCTTGCGCAGATTCGGGATTCTTCTTAAGTAACTGACTTTTAAATCCAGAGGTTCGCAGCAGCCGTAGTATGTCAGGCCGAATCTTTTCAGCCATTTCAGGTCATGTTCTATTGCAAAGTCCCAGTGCATGTGGGGGGATACAGTTGAGAATATCTGGGCGTTGGAACACCCCCACATATTTTTGGCAAGAACGTGGCCGGGGTCATAGTCCGTTCCCGGAAGTTCTGTTGTGTAGCCATATCCGCCGGAGCCGACACGGGTATTGTTACAGTCCAGCGAAAGAAGGTTCTGCTCTTCAAACTGGTCAAGCTCTGTCATCCATGCCTGCACCATTTTTTCATAAATGTCATGGACCATGTCCGGGCGCATGACCAGATCCATGATCGCCTCCTGCACGCCCCACCAGCGGATCAGGTAATCCCACGGAGTATACCAGATGTGTGTCTGCCCGACCTTTTTCACTGGTATGATTCCTTCAAATATATCGCACATGGCATCATAGGAATACTGGGTAGCTTTCTCAAAGTGGGTAACGACCGGCATCTTGATTTTTTCGATGTCTTCCGGCTCTTTGATCTGGATTTTAAAATGCCGGGAATAAATATCATTCTTATCATCAGTCATAGCCGTGTCCACATCCTCAACGATACCAAAGTCTGTGGAATGGATCGCCAGCGGGCACTCGATAAACGGGCTGACTACCATGTCCCCGCGGAAATGGTCCCACTGGAAAATTGTCCTGCGCAGTGTCTCTTCCAGATTCCTTGCCCAGGGATGTGTACAGCGAACCGTAAGTTCCTCGTTTACATTCATCTCATGCCACGGCACTTCGTTGATCCAGACCATCGGTTTTACAGATTTCTTATCATTTAAAAGCGTCCAGTTTCTTGCATTAATTTCATTGATTTTGTCACCGGATATTTCTGCAATCCGGCCTCCCAGCCGTCTCAAAATATCCTTATCCCCACGGGATAATACAATTTCTTTCTCTTCCGGTACTACCGGTCTGTGTGACGGGTCGTGCAGCATAGCGGTTCCTCCTTTGGCATATATGGTTTCCTTTACTTTCCTGATCAAACCTTACCACCCCATGCAAAAAGCCACAACTTTCGGTTGTGGCTTCATGGTTGCCCGATGTGACTTATTCTTTCTGACATCTTCTTTTTTATGGTTCTGTGCAGGCACGGCGCTTCTTATATTCTCCGGGTGTGACTTCCATGTACCGCTTGAATGCTCTGGTGAATGCCTTTTCATCGCTGTAGCCGCATTTCTCTGCCGCCTCCCTGACAGTGGCGCCCTCCAGCAGGGCCTTTGCCCCGACACTCATTTTTCTCGTATAGACGAACTGCCGGGGACACATCTTAAAGATTTCCTTGAACCGCCTCGTGAAGTAGGAACGTTCCATTCCCGCACAGGCCGCAAGCTCCTGAATCTCCGGGTCATCGGCTATGTGCTTATCTATATAAGAAAGGACCCGGTTCATGCGCCTGCTTCCCGTGCGGTAGAGGGTCAGCCGCTGTTCCAGCCTTTTCAGGAAAATATCAAAGAGCCGGTTCACATCTTCAAAGGAGACAGGATCTCTCTGGATGACTTGTATACTTTTCAGCAGGTAGTACAAGTCCTCCCCTTCACAGATCTCGACAGCGGTGAAATCCCTCCCCATAGACAGATCCAGTTCTACATGGAACCAGAGGACCTCCAGCGGGTCTTTGACATCGTGCCTGAGGGAATAAGACTGCATGACAGGAAGGATATAAAGCCAGCCCTTTTTCAGTTGTACTTCCTCCTCCCCCTGCCGGAACCATGCCTTCCCCCCGCAGACATAATAAATACGGTAAAATGTGGCACATTCCCCCGTCATCCCCCAGTCTGAAGGACAAAGCGTATAATCATTCATCAGGATCTGAAAACGATAGTGCATAGAGTTCCTCCTCATAATTTGAGATTATTTGAAACGTTTTACTTTAACATTGACTTTTCATTTTCCTTATGACAATATAATGTTGGGGTCAAAAATATTTTGACCCCTGATGCCTACGGATTTCTCCGCACTTCGTGCTCCCGAAATCCTAAAAACATTCGAAATCCGCCCTAATCGGGCTACTTTCTCATGTTTTACGGGTCCCAAAGTCATTCAATTGCATGCGAGCATGCATTGAATGACCTTTTGACCCTGGCATTATAATATTATAGTATACTTTGTTCGTTTACTCAATTGAAGGAGGAACTTTTATGGCGACTTTGAAAGATGTTGCAGAACGGGCGGGCGTCTCCATCGCGACTGTCTCAAACTGTCTGAATAATACAAAGAGTGTGAAGCCGGCCACCAGGACCAGAATCATGAGTGTCATCGAGGAACTGAACTATATCCCTAATGCTTCTGCCAGAAACCTCAAGTCAGAGACATCCCGGGAGATTGGCGTTGTTTTTCCGGATATTGATGACTCATGTCACTCAGATATTCTAAAGGGGATCATCTCACGCGCTGAGAGCATGGACTATTCGCTGAATATTTCATTTTCTTACCATACGCCAAAGCTGGAACGCAAGATTATTGACCAGCTTATCGGCAGGAATGTAGCCGGCCTGATCCTGATCTCCTGCCAGCCGGACAACGTGGAATACTTTCAGAACAGTATCATCAGGCATAATGTGCCTGCCGTTTTCCTGGAGCATTTCCCGGACAGTATCGACGCCAACTTTCTGGCCTTTGACAACTATAATTCCTGCTATTATCTGACGAAGAAGCTGATCGAAAACGGATACACGAATATTAAGCTCATGATCGGACACAGTGAGTTTTTTACAGAAAGGGAATGCCTGCGGGGATTCAGTGATGCGCACGATGATCTCGGTCTGGATTTTTCTATGAATCAGATGATAGAGACGCGTTTTACGACAGAGTCCGCGTTCCGCAAGGCCATGTTCAACATCGTGGAGGAGCCGCCCCAGGCGATCATAACCTCTTCCTATCCGCTTGCCAAAGGAATCATAGAGGCCTTTAACCTCTGTTCCATAAATGTGCCGAAAGACACCTGTATTATCACTCTGGGGGAGGAATCCTGGAACGAGTCCAATTATCTCCCCAACCTGATCCATACCTCACGTACAGCACACACAATGGGAATCCGCAGTATTGATGTCCTGATGAAGAACCTGCATGAACCTGCATTTTTCGAGAAAGAATTTATGCTGTTCAAGGACAATGTCATCGGAAGCCACCTGAATATCCCGAAGGCGCCTGCCCCATATCATTCTGTCAGAACGCCGAAGCGGACACTGCGCATCATCGCCACATCCATGCCGACAATCCTGTCACTGCATGCGGTATCGCGGGAATTCGAGCGGCAGCACGAGGTAAAGATTGAATTTGACTTTGTAAGCTACAGAGAACTAATTGAAACGATTGTATCTGACAGTAAACGGGAAAAGGGCAGATATGATATCTATATGTTTGATGTATCATGGCTCACTTACCTTGCCAATCTGGATGTACTTACAGATATTACCGAACTGATGACCTCGAATGAGCTGTTCAGCAAACATCTGGTCCCGAAAAATCTTGCGAATGCCTGCTATAAGGGACGTTTTTACGGTTTTCCGATCGTAGGAGGCTCCCATATTCTTTTTTACCGGAAGGATTTGTTCGAGCAGCCCACGATACAGCACCAGTTTGAATCACTCTATAACATGCCCTTACGTCCGCCAAAGACATGGAAGGAATTCAACGGGATCGCCCAGTTTTTCACAAAAAAATATAATCCTTACTCTCCGACACTGTACGGAACTTCGATCATCGGCAGTGTCAATGAAGAGTTTGCGCTCGAACTGCAGATCCGGCTCTGGAGCTTTGGCGGCGGGCTTTTCGACAGTTCCGGGCGGCTGAAGCTGGATACCCCGCAGAATGTCAAGGCGCTGCAAAGCCTGCTTGATACGGCTATGTATACGGAAAACGGCATCTCAGATACCTCCATCAATTCCAGTTTTTACGACTTCGGGAGCGGACGGACTGCCATGCTTTTGTCCTTCACCGAATATGGTACTCTCATCAACGACTGCCTGCACGGAGATATTATCACCAAGATTGATTACAGCATGGTCCCGGGACAGACGCCTGCCAATGTAGGATGGCATATGGGTATCAGCAGGACTACCCGCCATACCGAACTGATCGCGAACTATTTTAAGTGGATCTGCCAGAAGCAGACAAGTTACTATATGACTACGCTAAACGGGCAGTCTACCGTCCTCCACCCTTACGAGAACCAGGAGATACTAAGACTTTACCCGTGGATGAAACTGAATACAAAATGTTTCGAGAAAGCACGCAACAGAATCTATCCTTATCAGAGTGCAGAACGGATCATTCCCCCATACGAAATCGAGACGATCCTGCAGGATGTCTGTCAGAAAGCCTACCGGAAAGAACTCACTGTTCAGGATGCACTGAGGCAGGCAGAAAAGAGGATACAGGCACTTTTTAAACTGAAAAGTCTTTAACTGATACTAACACATACTCGGGAAGTCTGGTTGGATAATCCCTCCCCGACTTCCCTCATTTGTTGCTATTCACGGCCAGAGGCCATGCATAGTAACCCTCATTTATCTATACTTACCACCATAACGTACCTCACAGTCTTTACGGAAAAACGAGATTCCATAACTGTCTATCATACGGTATCCTTCTGTCCGCAGCTCCTCCATATATCCGCGCCCAGATATCTGTTTTACCGCTTTTTGTGCATCCTCCTCTAATTCATCAATCCCCTTAGAAATCTTGACTTCTATGATAAATGCCCTTCCCCGCAGAGATGGATTTTTTACGATCAGGTCTGAACGGCCGTTTCCTGATTCCCGATTGGACTTCACCAAATAAGAATCGCTCTGACTTAATATTCCTGCCAGAAAACCATGATAAAAATTCTCCGCACTGTCGTAAAAACTAATCGTAGACAACAATTGTTCACTAAGGATCTCTCCCATTTTTTCTGCATCCCCATCTTCCATAGCCTTGTACAGATCCCTGAAATCCCGTTTCTTTATACACTCCCGGAACCAGTTCAAGATGGTATTCTGGTAGATTGTCTTTACTTCCGTATTTGGGATACGCACCTTTAAGAAGATAGACGATTCCTTAAAATATTCGCTCTCCTTAGTCAAATACCCAGTAAAATAAAGGAAATTCCACAGATTTTCTCCATTTTGATCCATATCTGCATAAGTAATTTCTTCATGCACCTGAATATCCATTGACTTTCCGGCTAACAGCATTTCAATCTGCCCCTTCATTTCCCGGTCCGCACGCGCAACCATGTTCTTAATGATTTCATTAGAACTGGTGTTAATCCAATAAGGGCGGGGAAACGCGTCTGCGTCTGCATCTAAATCATATAAGAATTTAATCAGGCTCCACGGATTATAGACTTCCGTATTACCGAACTGGTATCCATCATACCATTCCTTCACGTCCGCGAACCGTCTGTCTCTTCCGTAATAAGACATTGCCTGTTTAACTTCAGGCTCAGTAAAGCCAAAATGCTCGCTGTACTTCTTATCTAATACGGAAATGAGATTCAGATGGTTCAGTCCGGTAAAAATACTCTCTTTGGATATTCTGAGACATCCGGTAATCACTGCAAACTGCAGGCAGTCATTTGTCTTTAGCACCGATTCAAAAAGGGACCTTATAAAACCAGCCATCTTGTCGTAAAATCCGGCAAAATACGAGTTTTCCAAGGGCACATCATATTCATCCAGAAGAACAATGACCTTTTCATTCATTGCCATATATAAACATCGGCTTAGAAACTTCAGTGAGCCGGAATATGCATCGTATCCTGCCTTCCTGTCTTTTATATCCTGAAACATCTGTTTATCCGTATCCGAAAGGGCATCCGATTCTAAAAGAAAGTCATGCCTCTGAAATTCTTCAGCAATTTCTTCCCTGATCTTATAGTATGCCGATTCAAAAGTCTCCTGCTTCGATGATTTAAGAGTCAGGTTAATGACTGGGTATTTTCCCATCTGTCCAATATATTCTTTGCCTGCCCCCATAATTTTCAGCCCCTTAAAAAGTGCCGCATGTTGGGTATTTTTCTCCTGAATTCCCGTGTCTTCAAAGAAATATCTGAGCATGCTTAAATTCAGCGTTTTGCCAAACCTCCTCGGACGGGTAAACAGATTTACCTTTCCCTTTAGGTCCAGCAATTCCTTTATAAACAAGGTTTTATCTACATAATAATAATCATTTATAATAATATCCTCAAAGTTATCAACACCAATGGGTAATGCTTTTTTCATTCTCTGCACCTCCAGCATTTTAAACAGAATCTTATTCCATTATAGCAGATGCCCTGTCCGAATTATACCTTATATTTTCGACACCAGTACAGCCCGCTCAAGCCGGCGGATTGTTTCACTGATCGCCTCCATACGGATTCCGGAATAGTTAATGATCAGAATGTGTTCCCGGGTTTTCTGCGGATTCCTGCAGTACTCGGAAAAACAGGCCAGGTCTATCCCCTGCTGCCTTGCCCTTGCTACCAGTTCCTCATCCGTCAGGACGGTATCCAGTATTAAGAGGAAATAGGTTCCTGCCTCTGCCTCCTGAATTTTTGCGATATCTTTCAAAGAGGAATTTTCAATTTCCTGAATCAGCCTCGTCTTAAGTTTCCTGTAAAAGCTGCGCATCCGGTTCAGATGGCGCCCGAAATATTCTTCTGAGATAAAGCGGGCCAGCGTGTGCTGTTCAAAACAGGACACGGTGCAGGAAGAATAGCACATCTTCTCAACGTATTTTTTCATCAGATTTTCGGGCAGCACCATGTAACTGATGCGGATGGACGGCACGATGCTCTTAGAAAATGTATTGAGGTAGATCACACGGCCTGATTTGTCCATTGCATACAGGGCCGGGCTCTGCTTGTTTACATAGCGGAACTCACTGTCAAAGTTATCTTCTATGATGTAGCCGCCCGTTTCCGCGGCCCAGTTCAGCACCTCCTGCCTGCGCCCCACGGGTGTAACGATACCGGTCGGAAAATGGTGCTCCGGGGTGGCATGCAGGACATCACAGCCGCTTTCCTTCAGGGAACTGACCGATATTCCCTTTTCATCCATGCCGACCTGCTTCCAGTTCACCTGATTTCTCTCAAACAATTCATATGTATAAGAGTAGCCGATTTCCTCCAGCCCGTAGCACCTTCCCGCACCTAATATCTGGAAAAGCTGCTGGTATAAAAATTCCGTCCCCGCCCCTATGATGATCTGGGACGGAGATACATGCATCCCCCTGAACCTGCGCAGGTTTTCCGCGATGGCCTGCCGCAGCTCCAGCACCCCTCTGCACGGAACTGCTTTTAAAAGTTTCTCGTCCCTTGCCGTGATGACTTCTCTCATTAGTTTAGCCCAGATAGAAAATGGAAAATGCTGCATGCCTATACGGTTACACCGCAGGTCTGCGTAATAAGGACTGTCCGTATCTTCCCTATATAATCGGACTGGTGCCGCTTGTTCCTGTATACCCTGTGCTTTCAGCCTGCTGACATAATATCCGCTGCACTCTACAGAGTAGATATACCCCTCCAGCATCAGCTGTGCATAGGCATTTTCAACAGTCACGACACTGATCCCGAGCCGGGATGCCAGCATGCGTTTAGACGGCAGCTTCTCCTCTGCCTTCAGTTCCCCCTTCAGTATATCTTCCCTGATACAATGGTACAAATATTCATAGATCGGCATCTTTCCCCGTTTTTCAATCTCGCAGGTTACCATCTGAGCCTCCAACTGATCTTATTTTTTATTAGCAAACTGATCATTTTAATCATGTCAATTTCTATTATAATGAGTATTATCAGAACTGTAAAGGAGGAACAACACTATGGGAATATATGCAATTACGGGAGGTTCCGGCGGGATCGGGGGCCAGACGGTAAAACTTCTGAAAGAAGCCGGACACGAGGTCATTAATATTGACCTGAAAGGCGGCGACATATCCGCGAACCTGGCTTCGCCCGAGGGACGCAGGGAAGCTATTGAAGAACTCCATCAGAAATGTCCGGAAGGGCTGGACGGTATGATTTGCAATGCCGGCGTATCCGGGGCTGTCGGGAATCTGCAGCTCATCGTTTCCCTGAATTATTTTGGAACCATTGAAATTGCAAAGGGCGTGTCCGGTCTGCTCCGCAAGAAAAAGGGCTGTTGTGTAGTGACCTCTTCCAATACCATCTCGCAGGGCGCCGGCCGGATGGACCTTGTGGACCTGCTGAATAATTCAGGCAATGAGCAGATGATTCTCAATCTCATCAGCAAATGGGACCAGAAAGATTTAACCGTCGGCAACAGTATCTATGTAGCAACCAAGTATGCACTCGCCCGCTGGGTCCGCAGGATTTCTTCCTCCTGGGCAGCCCGTGGTGTGCGTGTCAACGCAGTCGCTCCCGGAAACGTACAGACACCTATGACTGCCGCCCTCCAGGGAAGCGCCCGCGATGCACTCAATGCGCTTCCAATTCCTGCACGCTTCGGACAGGAAGCACTTATGGAGGCCGAAGAGATCGCCGGGGCCATCGTGTTCCTCACATCCAAATATGCCGCCGGCATCAATGGAAACATCCTGTTCGTGGACGGCGGGACCGATGCATTACTGAATTCTGAGAAAGTTTATTAGGAGGAGCCGCTATGAATATCATTCAGAAATATATCGAGACTATGGAAAACAGAGACTATGAAGGACTTGCCGAGCTGTTTGACTGTGACGGGACCCTCGTCGACCACTGCCCGAACGGAACCTCCCAGCCGGAGTACCATGTTTACGGAAAAGAAGCGATCAATATGTTTTTCAGGAATAAATTCACATTCGGGAAATTCTCGATCTCCGAGGCAGAGATTATTGATGAGAGACACGCGAAGTTTGTGGCAAACTACTCCGGGTATATGGTAATGGCGATTGCAACAATACGGTATACAAACGAAGAAGGTTTGATACAGAAACTATCGGTAAGGCCAAAGTAAGATAATGGGATTGGCAGAAGTGGCGGTTTCCGTGATTTTGGAAACCTCCACTTCTATGTTTATTTATCCCACCCGCATACCTTCATTTTCTCCATGACAAGGGCAGTGACCTTCTCTCTGCCCGCAGCTCCCAGCTTTTTCGGGTCAATCGTACCGGGATGCTTTTCCAACACTTCTTTTATCCCATCCGTGAAAGCCACGCGCAGCTCTGTAGCAAAATTGACTTTGCAGATTCCAAGCCTAATACTCTCTCTTACTGCCTCATCAGGCACACCGGATGCACCGTGGAGTACCAGTGGAACAGATACTTTCTCCCGAATCTCCTGAAGCCGTCCAAAATCCAGCTTTGGCTCCCCTTTATAGAAACCATGCGCGGTCCCGATGGCAACCGCAAGGGAAGAGATCCCGGTTCTCTCTGTGAACGCTTCTGCCTGCATGGGATCTGTATAGGCATCGCCGCTGCCTCCGTCCAGATCGTCTTCTTTCCCTCCTACTTTTCCCAGCTCCGCCTCAACAGGTATTCCCACACTGCTGCACATCCTGACTACTTCGGCCGTTATCTTGACATTCTCCTCAAAGGGCTTCTGCGAGCCGTCTATCATAACCGATGTATATCCTGCATGAACCGTCCTGACCGCCAGGGCGTAATCGGAGCCGTGGTCTAAATGAAGCGCTGCACACACTCCTGCTTCTTCTGCCGCACAGGCAGCATTCGCATAAAAATATTCCGGTGAGGCATACCTCAGTGTAGATGGGGTGGTCTGCATGATGACAGGTGCATCCAGTGCTTTGGCAGCCGCGATAACCGCCTGTACCATTTCCATGTTTTCCACATTAAATGCCCCGACAGCATAATGCTCCCTCTGGGCCTTTAACAGCATTTCTCTCGTTGTAATTAATGGCATGTTTTTTCCTCCTACCCTTTCACGCCGCCGACAGTTAAACCTTCTACAAAGTTCTTCTGTGCCAGGCTGAAGACAATAACAATCGGTACAATCATCATGACGGATGTCGCCATGATCAGGTCTGTCTGTGTTCCCCTGTCACTATAGAAGGAACCGATACCTACCGTCAGTGTGAACAAATCACGTTTGCTGACAGAAATCAACGGCCACAGGTAAGAATTGTAACTCGCCATAAACAGGTAGATAAACAGTGCCGACATCATAGACTTTGCCATTGGAAGCGCAATCCTGAAAAACCGTTTGAAATGCCCGCAGCCGTCCATCTCTGCTGCCTCCAGATAGGCATCTGGCAGATCGAGGAAGAACTGCCGCATCAGGAAGATTCCAAAAATATTCACAAAGTAAGGTACGGTCAGCACGAAATAACTGTTTGTCAGTTTCATTCCCGCCATCAGTTTATACAGTGGAATCATCAGCGTATCGTAAGGCACCATCATGAATGCCAGAATACACATAAATACGAAGTTTCTTCCCTTGAACCGGTATTTCGCAAACGTATACCCGATCAGCCCGCTGGTCAGCACACCAACCACTGTATTTAAGATACTCGTCCCAAGACTGTTGAGATAATAGCGGATAAACGGTATGCTGTCCAGTACCCTCTGGTAATTCGTCATTACCCATTTGTGCGGATACATCGTCGGAGGCATCTGCAGTAATTCAGACTGTCCCTTGAATGCTGAAATCAGCATCCAGTATAATGGGAGAATCATAAAGACAGCTCCGGCAGTCATAATTACAACACCAATATAAAATCCGATAGAATGTTTCTTCTTCTTTTTCATCGCCTATACCCCCTGTCCCTTATAATGCTTTGCTTTCTCTTTCCGTTCTCTTGTAATGATCCACTGAATCATACTGAAGAACAGGATAATCAGCATCAGGATTATGGACATGGCAGATGCATAACCGATGTCGCTGTTCTTGATACCTTTATTCATAATGTGCAGCAACATTACCATCGTACTCGTTCCCGGGGTCCCCTTCGTCAGTATCTGGACCGGTGCAAAGAACATGAATGCAACCGTTGTTGTCATAACGCATACAAATAGAATGTTATTCTTAATCAGCGGGAGCGTAATCCTGAAAAACTTGGCCAAAGGGCCTGCCCCGTCAACCTCCGCCGCCTCATAGTAGCTCTTGTCGATGCCCCTTATCGCTGCCAGCAGGATGACCGCATAATAGCCGAAAATAGACCAGATCTGTACAATACACAGACAGATAAGCGCCTGACTGGCCGATGTCAGGAATGGCTGCGTCTTCATTCCCAGTGCATCCAGAATCGCATTAAACAAGCCGTAGTTTTTATTGTACAGCCAGTTCCATACAAGACTGATTGCAACCGCAGAAATGACAGACGGCAGGAAATAAATAAATGTAAAAATCTGCCTGAGCTTATTTCCCAGCGCATTTAGGCCCGCTGCCAGCAGGATCGCCAGAATGACCGTCGAAGGCACAATAACCAAAGCCGTTACGACCGTGTTTTTCAGCGAAATAAGAAATGTAGGGTCCTTTGTGAATGCCTTTATGTACTGGTCAAATCCCACGAATTTATAGGTGGGATAGGCCATATGTGCGTTTGTAAAACTATACATAATCACAGAAAAAAAGGGGATTATGAAAAATATCAAAAACCATATAAAGGTGGGTACCAACACGCAAAACAGGAATATGCTCCGTCCCCGGTTCCGTTTCGTGCCTATTAACTTTCCCATAAAAGTCCTCCTTGCTTATAGCATCAATTCCGTTCTATTTTAATTCAACCGTATAGTGGAATACTTCTCCGTTCACGATACTCTGGCAGTATTCAATGATGTCCGCGCCGCTGTATGTCACACGGGTCAGGTTAATCGCCGCATCATTTACCATCACATTCATGTCTCTTGCATCTTCCCTGGAAATGTTTACCGCTGAGAAGGTTTCAATTGCCCGCTCCGGAAATACGTGGAACATACGCAGGGTCTTATACAGCCCGTTTTTATCTACTAATTCCCCGGTCAGCTCCGGTACGAATTTTACCGGGATGTATGAATGCTCAATGGCGTATACCTTATTATCCATATATCGTATCCGCTTAATCCAGAATACTTTTTCTTCTGCCCCTATCTGAAGTGGTTCTCTGATAAAGGCCTCCGGAATAATCTCCTGAAACACAATTAATTTTGCAGTTTCTTTGATACCCATTGTTGTCAGCTCTTCACTGAAAGAATAGAACTTATGCAGTTTCTGTCCGATAGAGCGGTTTAATACAAATGTTCCCCTGCCTCTCTTTTTCACGAGATATTTCTCATTCTGCAGTTCATCTATCGCTTTACGCACGGTAATATTGCTTACGTCAAACATTTTTGCAATTTCCGCCTCAGAGGGAATCCTGCTTCCCTCCGCCCATTCGTTTGCCAGTATTTTTCTTCTGATTTCTTCTTTCAGCTGGTAGTAAAGTGCAACAGGTATGTCTTTTCTGATTACGTTCCCGCCTGCCATAATTTATCATCCTTTTTTAATTATTTTGTATATCCCTTTCGGAAACACGGGAACCAGTTTTTATATCTCATATATCGTGATTCCCTGTACGACCCTGTTGACATCGCCCTTTGGACACGGATTGTCGGTCGTATATCCCTTGTCCAGTGATTTTTTCATCGAAAGCAGCTGGGTGAATACAAGTGAGAATATATATGCCCCCATCTCGGAATCTTCCGGAAGTTCTTTTGGAATCTGATAGACCACTTCGTAGTCTTCCCCTTTAATCTCTTCTTTAACAAAATCCGGTTTTATAATAACCACCAGATTCTTCTGCTTCTCCCTGATGATCTCATTCGCCAGATCTACATCATACTTCCTGCTGTACTCTTTGTTTGATATGAAATGTATCGTAAGGGTCTCTTCATTAATAACCGTTTTTGGCCCGTGGCGAAAACCGGTCGGTGCATCATATCCTGCATGTACATAGCCGTCTGAGAGCTCCATAGACTTGATGGATGCTTCTCTGGCCAGTCCCTTCAGCGCACCTGTTCCCAGCCAGATCAGTCTGCGGTAGTCATTTTCTGCAATCGCGCCCGCCTTGTCGGCCAGTCTGTCAATCTGTGCCTCCACCGCCTCTGCCAGAACAGTTACATATCCCGTATATTTTTCCATCTCTTTATAATGGAACAGGCACCATGTCGCAATGCTCATACAGCTTACAGAGCTTGTCATTGCAAAACCCTTATCACAGGTTTCCTTTGGCAGGTCAAGGACCAGGGACTGTTTTGTCTCATACCCGCATCTGGCAAGGCTGCTGTTTTTATCGCATACGATCACGATATTGTACAGATTTTTCACCCGTTTCTGTGCAAAACGTATGGCGGCAATACTCTCCGGGCTTTCACCTGACCGTGCATAGGAAATCAGGAGTGTCGGGGTGTCAAACAGCGTCTCATCCGGTGCGCTGATGATATCCGTTGTATGTACGTTCTCTGTACGGATTCCCATCTCTCCCGCTAACATGTATAAAAATGTCTCTCCTACAAATGCGGATGATCCTGCGCCCGTTGTCACGATCCGTAAATTTGGAACGGACATGACCTGATCCATAAACGCTGAGATTTCGTCTTTTCTCTGCATCAGTGTATCTGCCAGCTGGCGCCATGCTTCCGGCTGCTGTGCAATCTCAGTGACGGTATGGATACAGTGGTTCTCTTCATAATAAGTGAGTGGTTTTCCAAACAATTCATTCTTCATTTTTATTTTCTCCCAGTCATTTTTGTTTCTGTTGTTTCATGGTAACTGACCGTTACTTTAACAATTCTGCCATGTGACAGGCCGCCTGCATGGCTACATTATGGATTTCCCTGTCTGCCAGCCCTCCTATATGGGGTGTCAGCACCACATTGTCAAGTTGAAAGAATGCACTCTCATACAGTGGCTCTTCTTCGAACACGTCCAGTGCCGCTCCTGCAATGCGCCGGTTTTTCAACGCTTCGTACAGTGCCTGCGTGTCAATGATCCCGCCCCTTGCCGCGTTCACAATGACAGCGTCTTTCTTCATCCTGCCGATCGCATCCGCGTTAATAATGTGGTATGTCTCCGGTGTCAGCGGGCTTGCCGGAACAAGAATGTCGGCCTCCTGAAACAGGGTATCCCTGTCCACATAAACCGCGCCATATTTTTCGGCTGACTCAGGATTCTGGCTTGTGCTGTTTACAAGCACCCTCATGTCAAATCCCGCCGCCCTCTTTGCCACTGCCTGTCCGATTGCCCCGAAGCTGATGATTCCGAGGGTTTTCCCGGATACGGCATACCCTCTTGCAACCCCGTCACACCATTTCCCTCTGCGGATATTCCTGTCGGCCTCAGGAATCCGGCGCATAACTGCCAGAATCAGTCCCCAGACCAGATCTGCCACCGCATTGAAGTTCTGTCTCGGTACATTGCAGATTCTGATACCTTTCTTTTCAAATGCCGGAAGATCGAGGTGGTCTGCACCCGCACAGTTCAGTGAGATTGCTTCCAGCCCTTCTGCCTTCTCAGCGAATTCTTTCCCTAAGGGAATATCCGCCCCCATCAGAATCCCAGCCGGTTTTTCCTCCAGGGTATCCCAGTAGTCCAGAAGGTCTTCCTGTGTATACCCGATCCTGTCTTTTTCAGCCAGCAGGACCGGTTCCAGTCCTGCATCTTCCAGCACACGAAATGCTTCTTCTTCCTGTTCGAAGGAAAAGGAGATAATCAATACTTTTTTGTTCATAAGGTGTCCCTCTTAAATTTTCTGTTTGATATCAGGCGTTTTAAATCTATTTGTACTGCGGCAGATAGTCTTTATGTTCTTCTATAAAGTCATTGACCAGGTTTTCTGCTGTCTCATAATCGGTCACAGCACCGTCGAGCATCATAGCGTCGGCCCAGAGCTGCCTGTCCCCCGTTAATGCTGCCTCTACTGTGAGGTCCACGGATGCAAGCCGCTTGATGATAATATCCTTGACTGGTCCCTCGAATCCGTTCACATGCATGGAGGAGAATCCCCTTGCAGTGGCAACACCCGGAATCTCCAGTACGGCATCGTCAGGAATACCGGCAACGGCGCCCTCATTTGGAATATTCACGGAGAATACCTTCCGTTCATCCCGCAGTAAGGATTTGATGATTTCCGCAAGCTGTTCGTGTTCCCCATCGGCACGCTGGAACAATTCGGCTTCTACTTCACCTTCCGTCTCTCCCTGCTCCAGCATTGCTTTATAGATTCCCTCGCCTCTTGCAATCACATCGTCAATAGGAAATGCATCGATGCCGAGAGTTGCACCATAGTATTTTCCTTCCGGGAAACGCTCCGGGAAGAATTCAACCGCATGGCGGTCCACAACTGCCGGAATCGCCCCGTAGCGTTCGAAGAATTCCCATGAAAGCGGATTGTCCATATGGTTCGGTATTTCCTTGTCTTCCAGAAGTGGATTGAAGAAATTGCGCACATGTGGGTTCCTTTCGTGTTCTTCCTTCTGCCTCTTCACGACATCCAGCAGTTCCTGATGCACGTCTTTCCCATCCACGCGGATATCGTACAGCCATGTTAGATGGTTTAAGCCTGCACCTATTGTGGTCAGCCTCTTTACATCCACACCAAGCATTTTCGCCAGATATTTCTCCCCGTAGATAACACCGTGGCAAAGCCCGATTATCTTCACATTTGTTGCCCTTCTTACCGCAGTCACGATAGCGGTCATCGGGTTGGAGTAGTTGAAGAAATATGCATCCGGGCAGAGCCGCTCAATGTCTTTTGCAATCTCAACCATCACAGGAATCATCCTCTGTGCCCTGGAGATTCCCCCCGGCATAATGGAATCGCCTACCGGCTGGTAAATGTTATATTTTCTCGGAATCTTAACATCCTGTTCCCATGCACGCCTGCCTCCGACCGCGATCGTCGTCACGACAAAATCGGCTCCCGGCAGCAGATCTGTCCTGTCTGTGGATGAACTGATGATAATATCGGACTTTTTCTGCTCCACCATCTTCTTAGCAAGCCTCGTTATGGATTCCAGTATCTGCGGGTTAATATCGCAGAGGGCAATCTCCCATTCCCCGAATTCAGACTGGATAAAATCTGCGATCAGCCCTTTTGTAAATACGGCGCTTCCCGCACCTATCAGTACAATTTTCTTTCTCTTGGCCATTATTTGTTACCTCCTCTTTCCCATGCTGTTACAAACGCCTCGTTACATGCCTTTAAAAAATTCTTCAAAAGTTCCATCTGCTCTTTATATTCCGCCCGGTTGACCGCTTCTGCCATTTCTGCCTTCATAAAGAGCTTTATGAAGCCCGGTTCCCCGACTCCCAGCTCATACACCGGGGATGCTTCCATGTTGTGATACACCCTGTCGAATTCTTCTGGGTTGCTGAACTTGTCAATCTCCGCGAAGATACCGGCCGGCTGCTTCTTATAGCTGTATATGGCTCCAAAATAGGCATAGAGCGATAATCCTTTGTCATTTTCCAGATAGTACCGGAACCCTTCTGCATACTGTCCGAAGTTATCTTTATCTGCATAATTTACTCTCACACTGCTGATGTGGCTTTCCACTTCATTCAGTGCCTGATCAAAAGCATTCACCAGATTCAGTGAATCTGCCATATTCCGGTAATCAAGCCGGAACCCCTTTTCGTATGCGGCATCTACGATTGCTTCTGCACCGCCTGCTACAAACCTTCGAAGAATCACTGCCTGTTCCCCTCTTGGCCTGCCGGACATATCTGCGAAAACGCTGTCAGGCATAAACAGTTTAAAATACTCCGGTTCCGCCCGGTTGATTTCGAATTCCGGGCGTTCGGTTATGTTTTCCAATACACTGCCATAGCTGTGACGGTTATTCTGCTCATCCAGCTCTATCATCAGTCCCGGCCGGGTAGACGGGAAATAGATCAGCCCGATATGCAGGTAGAATCCAATTCCCGAACGTCTGCATGTAACTCTGCACCTCAGTCCGTACCAGTGCCGCCCGATACAGTCTTTTGCGTCCCGGATTACCTGAAATTCGGCCTTGTCGCTTTTGATGCTTTCAATGGCATCCGCAAGGATATCCCCAAAGCGGTGCATCGATTCCAATGCATTAATATCAATATGAAGTCTTTCCAATGTTTTAAGCCCTCCGTATACGCGCTGTATTATTTAGCCAGGTCCGTCTGTTTCCATGCAAAATCCGGGTTCTGCACACAGAGTTTGCCCCCGCTGATTTCGATGAATGTCCCTGTCAGATAGGAAGCCTCTTCCGATGCCAGGAATGATACTGCATTCGCCACATCCTCCGGCTTTCCTAATTTATGAAGGGCGATTGCACCCTCCAGTTCATCTTTTTTGCTGTCAATCACGCCTCTTGTCATTCCAGTCTCAATGACGCCGGGAATAAACCCGTTTACTCTGATTCCGGCCGGTGCCAGCTCTGCCGCCAGTGATTTCGTCAGGCTGTAAACTGCTGCCTTGCTTGCCGCATATGCACCGCTTCCTGCTGACCCCAGCAGTGCCGCATAGGATGCCGCATTGATCAGAACGCCGCCCTTTTCCTTCATGCACCTGCTGCATTCTCTTGCACATAGGAATACGGATTTTAGATTGACATTCATCACCGTATCCCACTGGCCTGCCTCCATATCACAGACGAATGCCTGCGGATAGATTCCCGCATTACTTACGAAGATATCAATATAGCCGAAATCTTCCAATGCAAGCCTGAACCCTTCCTTCACGGATTCCTCTCTGGATACATCCATCACATAAGACTTTACATTGCCGTACTGTTTCAGTTCCCGTTCTGCTTCCTGCAAAGCGTCTTCTTTTAAATCACAGATAAATACATTGGCACCGCTTTCCAGAAACTTCTTTGCAATGGCAAATCCTATTCCCTTTACACTTGCGGCCCCAGTTACACCAACTGTTTTTCCTCTATAGTCAAATGACATGCCTTACTCCTTTCTATGCCCCGTGGATATTAATCTGTCAGTTCCACGACGGCTCCGCGGCTCGCTGAAGCCGCCAGCTTTGAATACAATCCCAGATATCCCGATGTATATTTCGGTTTCGGCGGGATAAACCCTGCCTTCCGCTCCTTAAGTGTCTCATCCGTAACGTGAAGTGTAATACGCTGGGCGGGAATATCTACCGTAATCTCATCGCCGTCCTGTATAAAGGCGATGGGTCCGCCTTCTGCCGCCTCTGGTGATATATGCCCGACAAAGCATCCGTTATTCGTACCGGAAAATCTTCCGTCTGTGATCAGTGCCGTGGATTCTGCAAGCCCCATGCCATAAAGGTACTTCATTGCCTTATACATCTCACGCATTCCCGGCCCGCCTTTGGGACCCTCGTAGCGTATAACGACTACATTGCCCGGCTGGATTTCTCCTCCCAGAATCGCTTCCTCTGCAGTCTCTTCACTGTCAAAGACTCTTGCCGTACCTGTAAATACATGCATCTGCGGTTTGATAGCGGAGGGTTTTGTGATGCAGCCCTCTGGTGACAGGTTTCCTTCCAGGATCGCAATTCCACCGAACTTACTGAACGGTTCCTCAAGTGTCCTGATAATCTCCCGGTTCACCCTGCCTTCCCTGTGGTTTTTCAGGTTATCCCCGACTGTTTTCCCTGTCACTGTCATGACATCCAGATTTAAAAGAGGTTCCAGTTCCTTCATAACCTGTGGGATACCGCCTGAATTGTGGAAGTCTTCCATATTATATTTAGATGACGGGTTGACTTTTGCGACCAGTGGTGTTGTCATGCCGATCTCTTTGAACTTCTCCGTCATCACCTTACTATCGATGCCTGCCTCTCTTGCTACAGCAAGGAGATGGAGCACTCCGTTGGTGGAACCGCCCGTTGCATTTAATAACCGGATTGCATTTTCCAGAGACTTTTCATTGATGATCTGGTCCGCCGTAATGTCCTGAAGCACAAGGTCTACGATTTTCTCCCCTGTCTCGAATGCAATTCTGGTCCGGTCCGCATAAACCGCCGGTATCAGTGCCCCATACGGGAGTGTGATTCCTAGTCCCTCTGAGAGAGCACACATAGTATTAGCCGTCCCGTAGAAGGAACAGGACCCGCAGCCCGGTCCGCATGTATTTTCCATGCGGTACAGTTCTTCCTCCTCAAGTGTCCCGGCCCTGACCATCCCGCAGCCCTCGGAAAGCGTTGTGAGGTCGGATGCCCTTTCGTCAAAAACGGGGCCCCCCTGCATCGGCCCGCCCGGAAGCAGAATTGCCGGAAGTTTCAGTCTTGCAGCTGCCATGAGGAGTCCCGGAACGATCTTATCACAGGAGCCAAGCAGTACGATTCCATCCAGCTGGTGCGCCTGTACCATCACTTCCACATCATTAGCAATCAGGTCACGGGAAGGGAGGATAAAACGCATCCCTTCGTTCCCCTGGGCTGTGCCGTCACACGCCCCGATAACCCCGAATTCAACCGGAGTCCCTCCTGCGGCGTAGATTCCCCGCTTTACACTGTCTGCAACTGCCCTCAGGTTATAACTTCCCGGTACGAGCTCGCTCCATGTATTAGCGATTCCGATAATCGGTTTTTCCAGATCCTTATCAGAAAATCCCATTGATTTGTATACGCCCCTGTTAAAGCTGAAATCCGGACGTTTTAAGATTGATTCACTTCTTCTCACGTTTCTTCCTCCTACCTGATCTTCTCCATCTTCAGGTTGCTCACTACATACTTGTATCCCGCCTCTTTCAGATATTTATGGGCTTTTTTGTTGTAGTTGTATTCCTCGCCGTACAGCCAGCAGAACACTTCAACCTCCCGGCCGGTCTTTTCTTCTAAATGCCGCTTGGCAGTTACGATCTCCCTGTACATATCCTCATCCGGCGTTTCTTTCGTAATCTGGAAATGTTTCCCGGTATGGCAGCAAACCTCATGCCGGGAGGCGATCTCCCTGACCTCATCCCAGTTCATCGCAATTCTTTTATCCGGATACAGACTCTCATCCGTAATATTCAGCTCATGCGCCTCGCTGAAAGGCAGCTGTTCTTCCAGCGGGATATCCATAAAGAAGCTTGGGAAATAGAACCACCCGGTAAAATGATATTTGTCCAGGATCGGCAGCATCACATCGTAGTGATTGCGGAAGCCTTCAAAGATCGCCGGAATCAATCCTGGCTTTTCGTACGGCCATTTTCTTGTTTCGAAAAACCGGTCCAGATCTTTTAAAGTTACCGGTACGAAATGTTCGCTGTAATACTTAATCTCTGCCTCAAACCTCTCAGCGTTGACGGGATTGGTGTTGTGGTAATTGACAACACGTATGTAAGAGCTGTTTATCAGATAGCGGAACATTTCAAGGCATCTCTTATCTTTTGAGATTGTCTGCAGAAATTCTTCCATTTTAAAGTTCTCCATCTGGTTTTCCTCCCTCCTGTCCATCCTGATTCACTACAAATTGCTTCACCACTTCCCGGTAAGGGACTATCCTGCCGTCTTCGCCGGCATGGAAGAACATCTCCGCCATCGCGCTCATGGCCGGCGCAATTCCCGGATATTCCCCCAGTTCTTCCGCACTCTTCTGCTCGTACAGGCTGGCAAAAACCATCGCGCCTGCCGCCATCAGAAAGCGGAACTCTTCATCCTGCCGTGCTCCTTTATAAGTGGTGTTCCACGATGCAGTCAGGTCATCCAAACCTATCACAGCCGGAATCCCCTCATCCGCTGTCACCCGGCTGTCACAGTATTTCATAAGGGCCTTATAGGGTTCCATCCCCTGTCTTTCAATCTCCTTAAACATGTCCTGAATGTTTTTCATCCGCGTCCTCCTTCAATATGGTATATATATCCAGGCACCCGATTACCTGATTTTTTCGATTTTCAAATTGCTGAGTACATATTTATATCCGGCTTCCTCCAGATGCTTATGCGCCCGGATATTGTAGTTATACTCCTCGCCTGCCAGCCAGCAGAAGACATCCACCGGTTTCTGTATCTTGCTTTCCATACGGCGCTTTGCCTCCACGATCTCCCTGTGCATATCCTCATCTGAAGTTTTCTTCGTTATCTCAAAATGGCTGCCGGTGTGACAGCAGATCTCATGGTTTTTCGATAATTCTCTGATTTCTTCCCAGCTTAAAGCGATTCTCCCATCCTCATACATATACTGCCCGGTTGTCCTCAGGTGGTGGTTTTTACAAAATCCAAGCTGGTCTTCCCTGGCTACATCCGGGAAAAATCCGGGGATGTAGAACCATCCTGTGAAATGGTATTTATCCAGAATGGGCTTCATAATATCGTAATGGCTGCGGTATCCCTCAAATATGGCGGGAATCAGTCCCGGCTTATCATACGGCCATTTTCTTGTTTCAAAAAAGGTATCCAGGTCACTTAACTTTACCGGTACAAAATGTTCGCTGAAGTATTGAATCTCATGCTCCAGCCTTTTCGCATCCCGTTCATTCGTGTTGTGGTAATTTACGACCCGGATATATGCGTTATTTACCAGATAACGGAACATTTCAAAGGTCCGTTTATCCTTTGCAACCGTCTTTGCAAAAGTATGTATATCAAAATTGCTGCTCATGCTCCCTCTCCATTCTTCCTAGTGCTTCGGTATATGAGATACTGCCGCCCGTTTCTGCGCCTGCCGGCTTTTTGTACTGGAAAAACCGTTCTGCCGCTGCTTCCATAGCCGGAATAATCGCCCCTCTTCCGGTTCCTCCCTCTTTTACCATCTGCTGGTCAAGAAGGTCTGTGAACAGCAGTGCGCCGACTGCCTGATAAAAACTCAGTTCGTCCTCCTGCGCAGATACTTCAAATGCCTCCTGATCCGGCGCTGTCAGGTCATCCAGTCCGATAATCATGGGAATCCCTTCCTCATCACGGTTTCTGCTTCCGCAGTATGCAAGCACCCTGCGGTAATTCTCCAGATTGTCGGCCCCGAGCTGTTCAATCAGCTCTTCTATTCCATCCACTTCTTCAGTAAATTCATAGAAATTGAGCTGTCCCAGATTCTCTTCCATACGTTTTTTCTGATAACGGCGGTATGCAAAAAGCATGACCACCACCGTCGTCCCTTCTATGAAAAGGGAGGCCATCCATACTCCCTTCACGTTCAGGTAGAAGGCTCCCCCGATTACAAAGATAACCGGAAGGAAAAGTGTACGCATAAACGAAAAATAGATTGCTTCTTTTGAAGCCTGTATGGATTGGAAGTAAGATATCAGTATCATGTTAACAGCCGCCAACAGGTAAGAAACTGCTACGATTCTTATGGCTCCTGCCGCCTGTACAAGAAATGCCGCATCCGGCTCCAGGAAAATCTTTACAAAAACTTCTGCCTGCCATTCAATCACTGCCACAAACACAACGGACATTCCAAATGCCCACTTTACTGCAAGATGTGTGAATCGTTTTGCCCGTGAGAACTTCCCCGCACCGCTGTTTGCACTCACAAGCGGCTGCATTGCATTCGAAATACCGTTGATCGCCGCCAGTACAATCGTGTTGATATTCACCACGATCCCATAGACAGCGATCACTGTTGTTGCGGCACTTCCTGCAATCCTGATCAGCACGGTGTTGTAAACGAAGGTTACAATACCTCCGTCGATTTCTGTCAGGAAGGTGGACATGCCTACCTTCATGATACAGAGGACATCCCGCACGCTGGCATCTGTAAAACTGACTTTCAGATTGGACTTCTTTCGGAAGGTTGAGAAGATCCCTAAGACTACAGTCGATGTAACAGCAAGTGAAGTAGCAAGAGAAGCCCCTGCCATACCACCGTCCAGTACATAGATAAATACAATATCTAAAATGATATTCAGGGAGCAGGATAATAATGTCCCTGCCATTGCCAGCTTAGGTGCATTGTCATTGCGCAGAAAACTGGTAAAGAAACATTCCCCCATGTAAGAGACGGAAAAGATCAGTACCCATTTTACATAATCCGTTACGCCCTGCCTTAGCTCTCCCGCGCCTCCAAGCACTGTGACGATAGGTTTTAAAAACACCATTCCCAGAATCGTTATGGCTGCCGCAATGAGCAGCAGCGTGACTGCGGCTTCTGTAAAAACACTTTTTGCTTTTTCTTTCTTTCCATTTGCCACATATGCGGAAAACATGGCTCCTCCCCCGGTTCCGAGAAGCAGTCCGACGGAATACAGGACTGTCGTCACCGGCCAGGAGAGATTCAGGGCCGCAAGGCCCTGCTCTCCCAGCTTCTGACCGATACACAAGGTATCGATAAAGTAGTTGAAGGATATCATCATGGTAGCCGATACACTTGGAATCAGATACTGTAAAAATGTTTCACTTACATTTCCCTGTAACAAATCTATCTTTTTTTTCATAAATCACCGATGTGTCTTTCTCCTTTTACCTGTTCAGGTTTTCTTCTATCATTGCGTTGCCTTCTTCTTCCATTCCCTTCAATGCAGCATCAATATCTCCGTCAACCAGCAGCTGTCTTAACTTTTCTCTTACGATTGTATAAGTCAGTGTGGAAGGTGTGCCCATGTATGCACCTTCTTCGACTGCATATGGAAGAACATCCTGTGCAATTGTAATTGCCTTATCAACTGAACCTACATTTGGGTCATACTGAAGGTCTGTCAAAGAATCAACCCTGGCCGGAAGGCAGCCCGTCTTATAAGCCCAGTCCCCTGTCTGTTCTGCCGTGGTCATGAATTTTACAAATTCCCATGCCGCTTCTTTATTTTCACACTTATCGGATACGATATATCCCCATCCGCCGGTACCGATGCTGACAGGGTCCGCTCCTTCTACCCATGCCGGCATATTGAATACCTGCCAGTTGACATCCGGTATGTCGATTGCAAAACTGCCTGAATACCACGGTGCGCCTACACACATTGCCGCAGTCCCCTGGACAAATGATTCATAACGCGGAGTCCCTTCATCGCTGACTGCGTCCGGTCCCTGCGTATATTTGAGCAGTGTCTCCGCTGCCTTCTTCGCTTCCGGAGTCTGGAACTTCACTTTATTATTTGCCTCATCCTTATAATCTCCGCCATACTGCATGATTAAAGAAAGGAAATTTGCTTCCCACTGTGCATACACATATGCCAGTCCTGAGCGGACCACCTGTCCGTTCTCATCCTTCTGGGTCAGCTTCTCTGCTATTTCCAGCAGTTCGTCAAAGCTTGACGGTCCGTTGTTGTCTATCCAGCTCTGCGGAAGCTCCACACCCTCTTCCTTTAAGATGTCCATATTGACGTATAAGCTTGGGGACTCTGCATTGATCTCTGACGGGATACAGTAGTACTTACCTTCAACCTGCTTATTGATCAGTGCACTCTCGTAATAGTTCTCCTCCATATACTCTTTTGTCATGACATCATCCGGGATCTCATCAATGACGCCTGCCTTTGCCCAGTCTGTAATGCTCTGCCAGGTCTGCATGACGTCGGCCTGCTCACCCGCTGAAAACGCCTGGTTAAGCTTGTCGGAGAACTCCGGGAAATATTCCACCTGAATATTTACATCCGGATATTCTTTCTGGAAGGCCTCAATTGCCGGTCCAAAATAAGACTTCCATGCTTCCGTGTCCTGTGTCCAGAAGGTCAGGTCACCGTCGATCTTCCCGTCACCGTCCTCCCAGTCCTTACTGCCTCCGCATCCTGCCAGTAATGAGGTTGTCATCGCTGCTGCCAATAGTAATGCAATCACTCTTTTTTTCATCTTTCGTCCTCCTATGGATCTTTCTTTTTCATATTTTCATACTAGCATTATGTTATGTTTTATTCTTAATATATATTTACCAGTTTTTCACTTATTTTTACTTTCTATAGTTAATGTTGCATAATTTTATATTTTTCTTTGTATTATTAATCATAATTTTAACGCATCTGTTTAAAAGCAAAACAGATGCGCCGGAGTTTAGAAACGGACTGTGAAGTTATAATCTGACTGATAGGAGAATACTATGATTACTACAAAAGAAAACAATCCCTTCGGGACCATTGAATTTACCGATACCTATAAGCTGAAGGCCTTACCCTCCACATGGTGCATCGCGCTGGCTGAACAGGGAAGCGGCAGTTACCTGCACCAAAACCTGATTTCGGATTTCCAGCACCGGGACTGCTTCCTGCTGTATGATGCGGAAGATATCACCTTGTCTTATGGGGAGGGCAAGCCATGCCGGTTTACGCTTTTTTCGTTTTCTATGGATGAGGTAGATACTTCAGGGGCCGCGGATAAGGGCCAGCAGCTCCTGAAACAGTTTTTCAGCGGGCGGGTAACCTTTCAGCATTTCTCTCTCCCACGCAAGAATTATGACGCCATACGGGCGCTGCTCAAACTGTGCAGCCAGATTTTACAGGACACGCTCCCGGTATCCCCTATGATTTACCGGCATACCTTCCTTGCCCTCATCCTGTACTTTGCCCAGACAGGCTTTGTGCTGAAACCCGAGAGTCAGCTGTTCACGAAAAGTTTTTCCACCCGTGAAGTCATGATCGCACAAGTCAAGCACCTCATCCGGCAAAATTACGCCGATCCGCTGCCACTTTCATATCTGGCGGCTTATGTATATGCGAATCCCAGTTATTTAAGCCGTATTTTCAAGGCAGACACTGGAATGTGCCTGTCTGCCTTCATCAACCAGGTCCGGATTGACAATGCGAAACAACTGTTGGAAGATACGGATGAACTGATTATAGATATTGCCATTTCCTGCGGTTTCAACCAGATTCCGCACTTTAACCGGATTTTTAAAGAATATACCGGTATGTCTCCTTCAGCTTACCGCAAGGCATACCGGCACCGGGCTCTTTAATCGGCCTTATGTTGTGAACGGGAAAGCTGGTACGCCACATCCACAATCATATCTTCCTGACCGCCTACCATGCCGCGCCTTCCTAATTCAACCAGAATATCTTTTATATTCAAATCAAACTTTTCTGCAGCACGTCTGGCATGGAGCAGGAAGCTGGAATATACCCCTGCGTATCCCAGCATAAGGGATGCAGTGTCGATGACCTGCGCCCTGGGCATAATGGGTTCCACGGCTTCTTCCGCCACCTTAAGAATCTTATCCAGATCAATCCCGGTCGCACATTCCATACGCTCCAGCACTGCGGACAGTACTTCAATCTGACAGTTGCCGGCTCCTGCGCCGAGCCCTCTTAAGGTGCCGTCAATATATGACGCCCCCTCTTCTGCCGCCGCAAGCGAATTCGCAACGGCAAGCCCTAAGTTATTATGCGCATGGAACCCAACCGGGATACTGAGCTTTTCTGACAGCAGGCTGACCCGCCGGCGCACATCATCCGGCAGGAGGTGTCCGGCCGAGTCTGCCAGATTGACATAGTCGACTCCTGCATCCTCGAATATCCTCGCCTGTTCCAGAATCTTCTCCGGCTCTGCCATATGTACCATCATCAGGAAGCCGGCCGTAAACATGCCTCTGTCCTTTGCCGCTTTTATATGCTGCAGGGAAACGTCTGCCTCTGTGACATGGGTTGCAATCCTGACCGCACGCACACCATGATCATAAGCCTCCTGCAAATCTGATATCGTCCCGATTCCGGGGATCAGGAGCGCGCCCAGTTTTGCCCGTTTTACCACCTTGGATGCGGCTTCAATCAGTTCAATGTCCCTTGTTTTAGAAAACCCGTAATTGATCGAGGAGCCTGCGATTCCGTCCCCGTGACTCACTTCGATGATATCTGCACCTGCATCATCCAGCCCCTGCGCAATCAGGCTCACCTGTTCTTTCGTAAAGCTGTGGCTCATCGCATGGCTCCCGTCACGCATCGTCGTGTCAATGAAATGTATTCTACTTTTCATGCCTGTTTCCTCCTTGTAAAAACCTTTCTTCTGCTATTTTTTCTGCTGCCTCTATGGCGGCTGAATTGATGATATCCAGATTTCCTGAATATTTCGGAAGGAAGTCTCCCGCACCTTCTACCTCTACAATGACAGTCACTCTGTTCCCGTCCATGATCGGAGGGGTCCTGAGCTTATATCCCGGCACGTATTTTTGTATTTCCTTCACCATCTTGTTTACGGACCCGGTAATTACCTTTTCATCCGGGTTCTTTACAATCGAATGGATTGTGTTTGTCATCATGAGCGGCGGTTCTGCAGGATTCAGGATAATAATTGCCTTGCCTTTGTCTGCTCCTCCGACTGTTTCCAGTGCCTTTGCCGTCGTTTCTGTAAATTCATCGATATTGGCACGGGTACCGGGACCTGCGCTTTTGGAGGAAATACAGGATATGATCTCTGTGTATTCGCTGTCTGCCACACGGTTGATTGCATATGCAATCGGGACTGTCGCCTGCCCCCCGCAGGTTACCATGTTAAGATTCATCTCATCTGACAGGCTTTCCAGATTCACACACGGCACAACATATGGTCCCACCGCCGCCGGGGTCATATCGATGGCAACCTTGCCCGCCGCCTTAAGCAGCGGCGCGTGCATTTTATGTGCCTTAGCACCCGTCGCATCAAACACAATCTTAATGTCATCTCTGTCTAAGATTGTCTCTATCCCCTTGGTCGTAGTCTCAAATCCGAGCCGCTTTGCCCTTTTGATTCCCTCAGACTCAACGATTCCTACCATGCAGGACATCTCCAGATTCCTGCTTCTCATAACTTTGTACATTAAGTCGGAACCGATATTCCCCGGTCCGATAATCGCAACTTTTACTTTCTCCATGTCTTTCCCTTTCCTTATCTGGCTACGTTCCTGATGGACGTAATCTGAATTTTTTCATAAATTTCTTCAAAATCCTTTTTTTCAAAAAAGCCGGTCTTCTCCTGCATGGCATTTGCCGCCGCTATGGCACTGGCATACCGCAGGAGCTTTTCATCTTCGAAACGGTTCTTTATTCCAATGGCAAATCCTGCAAGCATGGAATCACCGCACCCTACCGTATTTTTAACTTCAACTTTAGGAACTGCCGTCTTATAGATCCCGGATGGCGCTGCCATAAGCGAGCCTTTTTTCCCGAGTGAGACAACCACATAGGTAATTCCTTTCGTTCTCAGGTAAAGCGCTGTTTCTTTTAATTCTTCTTCCGATAATTCCCCCTTTCCTGTAAGCTGTCTGATCTCATCCTGATTTGGCTTAATCAGGGCTGGCCTTGCACAGATGCTTTTTTGAAGCAGTTTGCCGCTTGTATCCAGCAGGACCGGGATACCACAGTCCCGTGCTGCCTGTATCAGTCTGACATAAATCTCGTCATCCATGCCTTTAGGTGTGCTTCCCGATATAGTAACCACTTCTGCCTGGGCGAGAAGATCCCTGTACCGCTGCTCTAACTCTGCAATCTTTTCCTGTGGGACAGCTTCCCCGGCTTCTAAAAATTCTGTCTGGATACCGGTTTCTGCATCCATGATGTTAATGCAGCTTCGCGTCTCTCCCCCTACATGGACAAATTCCGTACGGATGCCATCTTTTTCTGCCAGTTCCTCGAGAAGGGCCCCATTATGCCCTCCTGCAAATCCCGTGGCAATTACGCTTTCTCCTGCAATAACCGCTGCCCTTGAAACATTCAGCCCTTTTCCGCCTGCACTGTACCGGCAGCTGCTGACCCGGTTTACCTGGCCGGCATTCATTTTTTCCACCAGATACCGCTTGTCAATTGATGTATTCAGTGTAACTGTGAGTATCATAAAGTTCTCCTTTCTTTTCATTGTTCGTTATTGCCGAACACCGTTCTTGTTTTTGCTTATATAAAAGAGCCTGACTGGATACAGACTCTGATATTTTCCATACATTCTATCCGCGGTATCCCAGCTTTCCGGATATCGCACGTGTTGCCTTCTTGATTTCTTCAGCTGCCTCTGCTGCTTTCTCTTCCGTCATCTTTACCGCTGAACTCGAAATACTGATAGCTGCCACAGGTTTCCCCTGATAATCATGGATCGCGGCTGCCACACATTTCAATCCGAGCTCTACCTCTTCATTATCCGTGGAATATCCCTTCTTTCTGATACATTCCAGCTCCTTTCGTATCTCTTCCTTGTCTGTCATGGTGTTCGGCGTAAGAGCTTCGAGCTTCTGGCTGTCCAGAATCCTTCCTATATCCTCCGGCTTTAGTTCTGCCAGCACTGCCTTGCCGATGCCCGTGCAGTACATCGGCGCCCGTTTTCCCACCTGTGAATACACGACCCTTGTATCAGGGGCGTCCATTTTGTCGATATAAACGACTTCCTCGTCTTTATAAAGTCCCATGTGCACCGTCATTTTAAAATGCTCTGACAACTCCTTTAAATATGGTCTTGCAATCTCCCGGATATCCATACGTTCCTGCACAATGCAGCCAAGTTCAAATAACTTAAGCCCCAGCCGGTACCGCTTATTGTCCGGGTTCTGTTCCAGATACCCCTCCTGGACAAGCGTATTCACAAGACCGTAAATGGTACTTTTCCCGAGTCCCATGTAGGATGCTATATCTGTAATGCCAATTTCCGAAACGCCTCCTGAAAGGTATTCCAGAATCTTCAAAGCCCGTTCCACAGACTGTATTGTCACTCCCTGTTTCATCCGTGACTCCTTTCTATTGATCGCTCTAGTGTTCCATCCAGTGAGTAATGATACTTACTGGATGGAGCACTAATCTATCTGATTCACAAGCGTTCCCAGTTTTTCAATCTTACACTCAATGACGTCCCCTTTATGTAAAAATCTGGGCGGTGTAAATCCCATCCCGACTCCCTTTGGTGTTCCCGTGGAAATAATCGTCCCGGCTTTCAGAGTCATACCCTGACTCAGTTCATGAATCACATAACCGATATCAAAGATGAGCAGGTCCGTGCTGCTAGACTGCCTCAGTTCCCCGTTAACCAAAGTCTGGATCTTTAATTTCGGCGGATACATAATCTCATCCTTTGTCACAATAGCTGGGCCCATAGGGGTAAAACCATCCAGGCTTTTTCCGAAGTACCACTGTGTGTGTCTGGTCTGCAGGTTTCTTGCACTCATGTCATTCAGAATTGTATAGCCGAAAATATAGTCCAGTGCATCTTCCTCTCTTACATTTCTGGCATCTTTCCCGATGATGACTGCCAGCTCTGCCTCGTAATCCAGACTGTCAACAATATCCTCATACGCAGGAATGCCCTGCCGGTGTCCGGCTGCCTCGTTCACCCTTTTTGAAAAATAAACCGGATAAGAGGACTGAATGTCAAAAGAGTCCTTCTCAAATCTGGCTGCCTCTCTGGCATGCTCCAGATAATTCACGCCGAGACAGATGACATCCTGCTTTGGATATGGAATGGGCGCACGCAGGACAATCTCATCTGCCGGCACAATAAATAAACTTTCGTCCTCCGCCCGCCGGCTTAACTGCTGCCTCTCCTCTTCTGTCATAGATGCAATCAGTTCATTCATGTCAGAATACGGCAGGTTCAGGACCTCCTGCGGAGCAACCCACTCCCCCTTGGAATCAAGAAGCCCCAGCCTGTCCTCAGGCGCTCCCGCGGCCCTGTATGTAATAAGTCTCATATAGGTGATACCTCCTCTGTCATTATCGCTCTTTTGTTGTTCGGTATTATAGAACTATGTTCTGAAAATATTATAATCCTCTTTTTTACATTTTTCAAGTGCAAATTCAGACTTGTGGATGAACCAGCGAAATGAAGGGACGGTTGCAAGCCTCCTGAGTGTACATATGCCGTTTCGAAGTGCTAAAGCGGGCCTTAGAAGTTCTTGGAAGGTGGCAGCCGGCAAAGCGGGGTGATTTTGTGATCACCGAATCACAAAATCGTCTGACCCAGCGCGGGAAATCACCAGATTTCCCGTGATGTGTCAGACCCTGCCCCGCTTTGCCGGCTGGCGGCTTCCTAGAATTTCTTAGGCCCGTGTCCGCATATCGAAACGGAATATGTACACTCAGGAGGCTGGCGGCTGTCCCTTTATTTCGCGTCCCCCCGCCCGCTCACAAGTCAAACCCTTGTTCGCTAAACTCTCCGAATGAAATTACTTCCAGTGCCTTGTTTACAGCCATCTCTTCCTCCATTGACCGTTCCCTGTTAAGATACTCCGCAACTGCCGCAAAATGCGATGCGATTGCCATATCTTCTTCTCTTTCCCCATCCGTAACCAGATGTCCCGTTTGGTAAAAGGGGAGGATCGCAGGCACTGCGCTATACCAGCCAATGTTTGAAACTGCCTGCTCATAATGACGGACTTCACGATCCAGTTCCTGTAATCCTATGTGTTCAGGAACTGCCTTCTCCCATTTATCACTGGAAGTATCTGTTTCATCAAAATATTCCAGCCGGTATCCCAACAGGAAATGGTAGCCATTTTCCCGAAGGATTTGGGCCGCACGGGGGTTTTTCTCCATCCACCCACCGCCCAGCCAGCTGAATATTTCTGGTTTTATCCCGGTCTTTTCTTTTATCATCTGATCTGAATGCCGTATTTCATACTGCAGTTCTTCTTCACTTATCTCCCCTTGTAAAAGATAGTGTCTCGATGTATGGTTTACGATGGTATGATTCACACTGATTTGGGCCGCCTCTTCCCAGTTCATGGCATATCTTTTATCCGTATATTCATCCGGCACCCACTGCATGCGGTATGGGGTGAGCACTTGTTCCTGTTCTGCCGCTGGGGTATTGATAAAATCTGTCACCAAAAGAAACCAGCCATGCATCCCTTTTTCCTCCAACAGCCTGAAAAGTACCTCATAATTATTCCGATACCCGTCAAACGCACCGATTATGACAGATGGTTTTTTCCCGCGTAAACCTGTCTTCAGGTACGCAAGGGCGTCTTTCGGGGTCCAAACCTCATAATGCTCCTTCACAAATTCGAGATGCTTATCATATAGCCCCCTCCGGTTTAAGGGCGTATTGTGAAAATGGAGGCTTCTCTGGTAACAGCCATGTTTCAGCCATGTGTAAACTTTGTCAACAGTATTTAAAGCTTTCACACGAATTCCCTCCTCCTTGCATGTCAAATGGCTTTTTTATGGACCAGATCCATCAGTTCACTTTCATAGAGAGATGCTGTAAACCCTCCCAATGCCACCGTGGATTTAGAACCACAGAGCTGCCCGTAAAGGATACATTCCTCCAGGGATTTCTTCTGAACCAGACCGTATGCAAACCCTGCGGCGAAATTATCTCCTGCACCCGTTGTGTCCACTACCTTTCCCAGATCAACGGAAGGATACCTTAACATCCTGCCTCCGCCGGCTGCAATCACACCGTCGCAGCCGAGCTTCACTACTGTGTTTGCCGTATGCCCGGACAGTTTTTTAATCACAGCCTCGGGCTCGGGCTCACCGGTAATCCGCCTTGCTTCCATTAGGTTTGGCAGGAAATAATCACAGTTTTCTATCTGCTTTAATAAAATCTCCGAGGTCAGAAGCCTTTCGTCCCAACTGCAGTCCAGAATTACTTTTGTTCCATGTCGACGGAGTTTTTTCATAAGATCCAGATAATTCTCCTTATCTGTCATACTAAATACCGCAACTTCCATCGGGACCTCATCGGCAATATTCTCAATATGCTGTTCCAGTTCATGCTCCTTTTCTTTGGCAGCATAAGACACAAACGATCTGTCATTTCCAAAATTCAGGACAACAGAAGCCTGCAGATAAGGCTGCGGGATATGCAGGAAAAGCCTGGTATCGACACCTTCTTCCAGTGCGGCCTCATGAATGAAGCTGCTCATAATATCTGTCCCGTATATGCAGGGAATCCCTGTTTTCAGATTCAGTCTGGACGCTGCTGCCGCCACATTAAAAGCTCCCCCGACTGTAACTTTCATCTGGTCTGCCCATACTTCTTCCCCCGGACCAGGAAGACTTTCTATACCGGAAAATATCAAGTCGCAGCAAATATCGCCGAATACTACTAAATCATATTTTTCTCTCATTATTTCACCCATATCTGTCCTAAATCATGAACAGTAACTCTCTCAAGTTTTTACTTCCAGTCTCCCAAATACTCTTTATGTACCTTCTGATACGCTTTCACCAGCTGCTTTGCCAGTGAATAAGAACCTACCAAAGGATGTTCCATAAGTGCCATATAAGCCAGTTCGAGTGATTTTTCCTGTACCGCCTGTACAGTCCGTCTCTCATATAGCTTTACTTGCTGCATCATGATTCGGTTTGCTTCGGGCACATCCATGATTTTTACCGGCCTTGCGCCGCCTGCGTCTACCTGGCAGGTAATCTCCACGATATCATCATCCTTCATAAAATCAATCGCGCCTTTATTAGGGACATTGACTGCAAGGTCTATCGGATGATTATTTTTCTGGGCTTCGATGTAGTTCAGGGCAACCCCCGCATAACCCTCGAGCACTTCAACCTCTTCCAAACCCGGATGAATCCCTTTAATCCCCAGTTTTTCAAGATTCAGAGGCACTTTTTTCACAGACTTCCCGCCCAGCTCCACCGACATATATGCTTGATTCCGGGCATTCATTGCCTCCTCATAAACCTGGTAAGCCTTTTCCGGATTTTTTACCACATTTACCATACGCAGACGCTCCAGCATCTCTCTATTCAGTCTGAGGATCGTCTCGCCTCGCGTCATCGGTGCATTGAGGATATTATGAAGCGCACGTTCCCGATGATAATAGTAATAAAGATAACCATTAGGCAGTGCATTCAGATGGCGTATTAAGTCCCTGTCATAATACAAAAAATCATGGTAATGCTGTATGAAATCTTCATTTTTCATCAGGTCTTCAAAAATATCTGTCCCGTATAATTTAATCTGGTCCGCCCAGGTCAGGTGATTGAGTCCGTACAGGCGGATGAACAAATCACCGGCATTCACATGGAGTGACTTTGCCAGTTCAATTTTTACCCCGGCCGCATTATCACAGATCCCTATCACATTATCATATCCCGCGTCGTAAAGGGCCTGTGTAACCAATCCTGCCGGATTCGTAAAATTAAACACTGTCGCATAGTTACTTTTTTCTTTTATAATCCGCATATACTCTTTCATAACCGGAATTGTCCTGACTGCATAGGAAAATCCGCCTGCCCCGGTTGTCTCCTGCCCTATGACACCAAGATCCAAGGCAGTCCTTTCATCCCTGACACGGCCCTCATCACCGCCAACCCGGATTGCCGTCACAACATAGTCCGCATCCGCCACTGCCTCCTCGATGGAATCTGTCAGGATTATATTTAAAGAACTGGTTTTCCTGACAGCATATCTGGCTATATTTCCGAAAATCTGGAGCTTTTCCTCATCCGTATCCATCAGGCGCAGTTCCTCAATTCCTGCTTTTTCCGCGTATTTGGCTAGAGACTGGCAAAAAAATACTGTCCTGACCCCGCCCCCGCCAATTAATGCCATTTTCATAGTCAATAACCTCCCAAGCTGCGGGGAGGAGAAGACTCTTTTCATAACAGGCCCCGCCTAAGGGGAACGCCTGCTCTTCTCTCACCCCTGATTCTATCTGTACCCTTCTATCTGTTCAAATTGGTTTCAATCATTGCGTTCCCTTCTTTTTCCATCGTCTTAAGGGCTGCATCAATGTCTCCGTCTTCTACCATCTGGCGCAGCTGCTGCCTACAGATGGTATATAATAACTGAGATGCATCCAGCGTGTAGGCACCATCTTCCTGTCCGTAAGGAAGGATATCCTGAGTAATTGCTATACACTTTTCAACAGATCCCTTCTCCGGATCGTATTCCAGATCTTTGAATGCATTCTGATCTGCCGACAATGCCCCCGTACCCAAAGCCCAGCTTTCGGTCATCTCTGTCGTTGTCATATATTTTACAAACTCCCATGCTGCTTTCTGCACTTTTTCATCGGTTTTGCCTGATACTATATATCCCCAGCCGCCTGTTGCAACGCAGTAGGGATCAGATCCTTCCACGAAAGACGGCATGTTAAATACCTGGTAATTCAGTCCTTCTGCATCTGTATCGAAGCTGCTTGCATACCACGGGGCCCCTATACACATAACTGCGGATCCCTGTGTAAATAGGTCATACCGGGATGTACCGCTGTCGGATACGGCTTCTTCACCTTTGCAGTATTTGAGCATGAATTCTGCCGCTTTCTTCCCTTCTTCTGTATCGAAATGGACCGTACTGTTCTCCTCATCCCTATAATCACCGCCATACTGCCAGATCAGAGAGGCAAACATCGCTTCCCATGATGAATAAGCATATGCGAGCCCCGACTGTGTTACCGTATCCCCCTCTTTTACCGTGACTTCTTTTGCGAACTCAGCCAGCTCTTCCCAGGAAGCCGGGCCATTGTTTTCCACCCAGGAAGCCGGCAGTTCCTTCCCCGTCTTCTCTAAAAGGTCCATATTAACAAATAAGCTGGGGCTTTCTACATTGATTTCAGCAGGGACACAATAATATTCATCCTCATATATTTTGTTTTTCAATGCACCTTCATAAAACTGGTTCTCCATCTCCTCCTTTGTCAGGCATTCCCCTGAAACCGGGGCCAGTTTCCCGGCTTTTGCCCAAGGTGTAATACTCTGCCATGTAAAAGCCGCATCTGGCTGTTGGTCAGCCGCAAAAGCCTGTGTCAGTTTATCCGAAAAATTAGGAAAATACTCTGCATTTACCTTTACGGTATCACTCTGTGCATTAAACTTGTCTACTGCCTCTTTAAACCATCCCATGTATGTTGTGGAGTCCTGCGTCCAGAAGGATATTTCAATTTTATCCCTGTCTTTTGAAGAATCCGCCTTCGTATCGTCACCTTTTCCTCCGCATCCCGATAAACTTCCACCCGCCAGTGCAGCTGCCATAAGTATCGCAATTACTCTTTCTCTCTTTTTCATGATCTTTTCCTCTCTTTCATTTTGAATTGCCTCTGTACATTACTTCTTTGCTTTTAATCCCCTTAGCCTTTTACACCTCCCATTGTCAGTCCTGCCACAAAATGTTTCTGGGCCACGCAGAATACACCAAATACAGGCACTACCGCCATTGTGGATGCTGCCATGAGAAGCTCGAATTCACTCTTCTTGTCCGTAGTCAGTGATGCCATACCTATTGGAAGCGTAAACAACTCCCTGCTGTTTACGTTGATCAAGGGCCACAGAAAGGAGTTGTAGCTCCCCATGAAAATAAAGATGAACAAAGCAGCCGCAGCCGGCTTTACCATAGGAAGAACCACCTTGAAAAATGTCTTATACTGGCCGCAGCCATCGATTTCCGCCGCCTCTATATAGTCATCCGGTATGGATTCCATAAACTGACGCATCATAAACAGACCAAAAATATTTACAAAAAACGGAATTGTCAGAACCAGATATGTATTTGTCCAGTGCAACCTGACCATTATTTTGTAAAGAGGGATAATCAGCGTGTCATATGGTATCATCATACATGCAATCATCACCCAGAATATGAATTCTTTTGCCTTAAATTTGTACTTTGCAAATACATACCCGGCGAGGGCACTCGTCATGATTCCGGCGAATGTATTGACCAGCGCGGTAATAAGGCTGTTTGCAAAATATTTAAAAAACGGGATAGCTTCCAGGACCTTTTTGTAATTTTCCCATCTGAAGCGCTCCGGCCAGAATGTAGGCGGCATTCTGAGAAGTTCCATCTGCCCTTTCAGGGAGGACAGAAGCATCCAGATAAACGGGAAAATCATAGTGACCGCCCCCAGACTCAGCAGGAGCAGCACGATTATTTTTCCAAGTTTTAGTTTTTTCACCTTTTTCGTCATTTCTCTCCCCCTTAAGCCAATTCTTTCTTTTCTCTCGTTATCAGACGCTGGAACAGACTGAATACAAGAATGATGCCCATCAGCACCAGAGACATCGCAGATGCATAAGCGATATCATTATTATTGATGCCTCTGTTCATAATGTGCAGCATCAGCACATAAGTGCTTGTACCGGGCATGCCGTCCGTCAGTACTTTTACCGGTGTAAAAATCATGAATGCCTGTGTTGTTGCCATAATGCAGACAAAGAAAACATTCTGCCGGATCAAAGGGAGCGTAATATGGAATGTTTTCCTCCACCCGTTTGCACCGTCTACTTCTGCGGCTTCATAGAGGGAGAGATCTATCCCCCGTATCGCTGCCACCAGAATAACTGCATAATAGCCGATCAGCGCCCATACCTGAATGACACACAGACAGAAAAGGGCTTGTCCGCCCGAGTTAAGAAACTGCTGCGGCAGGAAACCGAAGAATCCCAACACTGCATTGATAATGCCGTATTGCTGGTGATAAAGCCATTTCCATACCATACAGATGGCCACCATCGAAATAATAGACGGCAGGAAATAGACAAATGTGAAAAACTTATTCAGCTTACTCTTAATGGAATTAATCCCTAACGCCAGCGTAACGGACAATACTACCGTCAATGGAACAATAATTAAGACTGATTTTACAGTGTTCCACACAGCGATCGGAAACAAAGTATCTTCAGTGAACATTTTTATGTACTGTTCAAAGCCTACAAATTTCCAGTCACTAAAAGCCATATTGGCATTCGTAAAGCTGTAAAATACAACTGAAAATATGGGCAGTATCATAAAAACAAAAAACCAGATACAGATCGGAACCAGAATACTTAATACAAAAAGAAGTCTGCGTCTTTTTCTTGTCACCGTAAATCTTCCCATATTTCTAATCTTCCCAGTTTTCAAGACTCCTGCCTCCTTCTTTTCTTTTTGATAATCATGCTGCTTTCCTCCCTTCTGGAATAGAGACTCTCTTCCCGCTTAACTGATAATCCCAGTATAATAAGATTCCCTGAAATATCCTTTAAGTCTTTTGCCGGATTTTTCATCATTTTTGACGTTGTTATGTAAAAAAAGAAAACTATCCATACCTCAAATAACTTTTTCGTATGCGATAGCCTTCTTTTTATTACTTAGCTGTATTCATTTGCTTTCTAAACTCTTTTGGACTTATTCCGATCTCCTTTTTGAACATTGCATTAAAATGAGTGATATTATTGTACCCTACGGAAGTTGCAATGTCAGTAATCAGCATATCTGTATCACACAGTAAACTTCTTGCCTCTCGTATTCTCTTATTCGTAATAAATTTAATCATCGAATATCCCGTATCTTTTTTAAACTCTCTGCTCAGATAGGACTGGTTCACATAGAGCATTTCTGCAAGTTCACCCAGATTCATATCTTCTCTGTAATGCTGCTCAATATAATTCAGTACCTCAGATATAATCTTCTTATGCTTCAGTTTTTCTCCCACCGTGTAGCACACGTTCTGCTGTTCATTTCTGAAATATTCACGGTGTAATTCCAGCAGCATCCAGGTAAGCAGGGCACGCAGGGCATCCTTGTACCCCTCCCGCCTTTCTTCATACTCCTTCAGCATAAGATCGCACATCCCCTGATATTCTTTCTGCTTTTCAGGCCCCGGCCTGTACAAATGGCTGAAGGTGCCCGGCCTTCTGTAAAATATATCCAGCAAATCCAAATCACTCGAAGGTATCTGGTTCTTAAACATTTTTTCCGCAGAAAACATAACGATGAAAGCGTCAAAATACTCATTCTCGTATATTGCGCTCTTATGCAGTTCACTGTCATTGATTACAAAAATATCACCTTTCTCAAAAGCATACACTTTATCTCCTATATAATATTTCCCCCGGCCTTTGATACAGATGAACAATTCAAGCTGGATATGCCATTCCATAGGCATATGCCATTCTCCTTTATTGCGGTCTATAAATACGCGGATATCAAACTCCTGACGGAATGTCTTCAGAGCCTCCGGCAATTCTCCGGTCATGCTATCATCTCCCTCATTATCTGCTTCTGAATGTAATGATTTCATCCTAGCATACTTTAGCTCCTGATTCAATTACTGCTTTTCTATTTTTTATTTTACTGAAAACAATCGTCAAAAAATCATAAGTATTCAATAAAATATCTTTAGCTATAACATTTCTTTGTTGTTATAATATTGAATAAAATCCCTCTGTAATTCCCACTAGATAAAAGGAGACAATTATGAAAAATACATCAATACCAAATACCTTCACCAACCCCGTCATTCCAGGATTTTATTCCGATCCAAGCATCTGCCGGGACGGCAGCCATTACTATGCCGCTTTCAGCAGCTTTGAGTATTATCCCGGCGTCCCACTTTTTCACAGCTGTGACCTGATCAACTGGAAACAGATTTCCTATTGTCTGGCCAGCGATTCCCAGCTATCTTTGGAGGATGCCGTGACCTCAGATGGTATCTATGCCCCTACACTCCGTTTGTTTAACCACAAGTTTTATATGATCACTTCCAACAGGTGCTCAAAGTACGGGAACCACTTTTATGTAACTGCGTCCCGTCCAGAAGGTCCGTACAGCGAGCCTGTATGGATCACAGACCACCTCGGGAATTCTATCGGTGGTGTAGATCCCTCGCTATTTTTTGATGCAGACGGTTCTGTGTATTTTAGCTGTGTGGCATGGGACAAAGAGGGACAGGGAATCGGACAGGCCTGCATAGATCTGGATACTGGGAAACTGAGAGAGCCACTCAGGATCATCTGGCATGGAACGGGCAGGACCTTTCCCGAAGGTCCTCATACTTATCTGGTCAACGGCTGGTACTATCTGATGATTGCAGAAGGGGGGACTGAATATGGACATCAGGTTTCAATTGCACGCTCCCGCAATATACGGGGACCGTATGAACCCTGTCCACATAACCCTGTCCTGTCACAGAATTACCAGATCATACAAAGTGGATGTATTCAGGGTACGGGGCATGGTGATCTGTTTCAGGCTCACGACGGTACATGGTGGCTGATCGTACACGGCTTCCGGACTTCTCTTGGTAAACTGCACCACCTTGGCCGTGAAACTATGCTGGTACCGGTCACATGGGATGAAGAGGAGTGGCCGGTTGTGAATCAGAATGGCTGTATTGGTGAGAGTACCTCTCTGCAAGGTGTTTTTTCAAATGTGGTACAGGAAGATATTCCAGATTTTACAGATGATTTTTCTTCGGATACCTTAGACATGCAGTGGAATTTCCTGCGCAATCCACGCATGCAGAATTATCATTTTCCCGCCGCAAATGGAAAAGGTGTGATTCTCGTTGGAGCTGCCAATACCTTAAACGAAGAGAAATCACCCGTCTGGCTAGGCATCCGGCAGCGTCATTTTAACTGTAGTGTTGAAATTAGAATGACATTTACTCCAAGCGAATCAGACGAAGCAGGATTTACTGTTTACCAGACACCGGAACATCATTACGATGTGGCTGTCACATCAGAAAACGGGAAAACAGTCTGTTTCTTAAGAAAGAAGGTCGGTGACATCGAATGGACCGGTGAGAAAATGATAATGCATGCTGATACTTTTATAATACAAATGTTCGCCTCCAGAACCGGATATCATTTCTCAGTCCTGTCTGATGGTAAAGAATATCGTTTGGGAAGCGGGAGGACACAGCTTCTCTCAACAGAAGCAATGCAGTACCAGAACTTCACCGGGACATTCCTTGCTTTATATGCCACCTCGCCAAATCCGGAGCCAGTTCCTGCACACTTCACATTCTTTCAATACAGATCTGCGAAAGAATTTTAGTCTTGTGGACGGATGGGAGGCTGGCGGCTGTCCCTTTATTTTGCGTCTCCCCCCCACCAGTCTAAACCTTGTTCAACCTTAACATTGACTTCTTTACTTTGAGAATGTAGAATAGGAATATCTGAGTTTACAGCACACTATACTTGTATTTAGATTAGAAAAGATAAAGGAGTTTTTATTATGGAACATTTAACGATCCCCCAGGGATACTCCTCTCCTCTTACAATCCGTGAGACGGAGGTCGCGATTAAAGAGATCAAGGACCATTTTGAGCGGTCACTTGCAAAGTCACTGCATTTAACCCGTGTTTCGGCGCCCTTTTTTGTACGCCCGGAATCTGGTATGAATGATAATCTGAACGGGACGGAAAGACCGGTGTCTTTCGGAATACGTGAGCAGGATGATGCTCCGGCTGAGATTGTACATTCTCTGGCAAAGTGGAAACGTTATGCACTAAAGAATTATGATTTCCATTCAGGGGAAGGGCTCTATACAGACATGAGTGCGATCCGCAGGGATGAGGATACGGATAATATCCATTCTCTTTATGTTGACCAGTGGGACTGGGAGAAGATCATTTCTAAGGAAGAACGGAACATGGAGACTCTGGAGTATACGGTCCGCAAGGTTTACAGTGCCCTGAAAGAGACAGAGGAATACATATCAAGACGGTATAATTATATCGAGCCGTGGCTTCCTGATGAGATTTTCTTCATTACCTCTCAGGAACTGGAGGATATGTTCCCGAATCTGACTCCTAAGGAGCGGGAGCACCGGGTTGCCAAGGCAAAGGGAGCCGTCTTTATTTCTCAGATCGGAAAGACGCTGACATCGGGAGAAAAGCATGACGGACGTGCACCTGACTATGATGACTGGGAATTAAACGGGGATATCATCGTGTATTACCCGGTTCTGGATATCGGACTGGAACTGACATCTATGGGAATCAGGGTTGACGAGGATGCTCTCAGAAGACAGCTGAAGGCTGCCGGATGCGAGGACCGCGCGGAACTGATGTTCCAGAAGGCCCTGCTGAATGGGGAACTGCCTTATACAGTGGGCGGCGGAATCGGACAGTCACGAATCTGTATGTACTATTTAAGAAAGGCACATATAGGGGAGGTCCAGTCTTCCATATGGCCCGAGGATATTGTAAACTGTGCACTTGAAAATGGAATTCATCTTCTTTAGAACTATCATCTGGTACACAAAATAAGGATGCTGACAGACCCGTGGCCGGTATAAGATTTTAAAATTTGCAGAGCAGTATGACGTAAAGCTATTCTGCCCTGCTTTTTTGTATTTACATTTAATATGTATCGCCGGCAGATTACAATGTTCAACCCGCCCGATTTTTACTTGTTATGAAAACATGGATGAATTAAAAAAAGAATTTCTTGTCTTTGCATATGAATACTACGAACAGTACGTCACACATTATAGAAATTCTGAAGTTGTCAGCCCTTATTTAACCCTGCCCCTCTCATACATTGCCTTTGCCCGGGAAGAAACACATTTATTTAAGCTTCTGTTTATAAACGATATGGATTTGGACATGACTGACCCAAAAGATTTTTATAAAGAGGCTGGCAATGAAAATAAAGCCGGGATTTTCTTGGAAATGACCGGGATAGAACCTGAACGGGCTAAAGTCATTTTTCTGGATTTATTTCTTTATACACATGGCATAGCCGTCTTAACAGCAACGAAAAAAATATCACTGGACAGAATCAATACTGAGAAAATGGTAGGAAATACATTGTCGGCTTTTATAAAACAAGAAAAACCTGATTGGGATTTATCATTTTGATATTCAAAAACGAATTATGGAAAGGTGCAATATGGAAGCAAACCAGCATTTAATCGATTTTTATACTCATTATGATGAGGACGGACGACTTTTATCAAAACATGGATCAGTTGAGTTTCTCACTACTATGCGTTACATACAGATGTATCTGGAACCAGACAGCCATATACTTGAAATTGGCGCCGGAACAGGCCGGTATTCCCACGCACTGGCACAACAGGAATATACCGTTGAGGCCGTTGAATTGGTAGAACATAATATTGAGATTTTCCGTCAAAATACACGACCAGACGAACACATCACTATCACCCAGGGAAATGCAATGGATTTATCTGCTTTTCAGGATGACAAATGTGATATTACCCTGCTCTTAGGTCCTCTGTATCACCTTTATAATACAGAAGATAAACAACAGGCACTTCGTGAAGCAATCCGTGTAACTAACGTTTGACATTACCCGCCTGCATTATGTAGCGTCTGACGGGTGTGCCCCTTTTATGCGTGAAGTTTTAGATATGATGGATAATGACAACTTTGAACTATTTTTGAAATACCATTTTGCTACTTGCGAACGCGAAGATTTAACCGGCATTACAAGCCATGCAGTTGATATATTCAGAAAATAAACAAGTCCGAATTTCTTCGGATCAAAAAAGTGGACCCGGATTAGCGGGTCCAAGTAATAAAGATACACAGATATTTACTTTCTTCTAACCCCAACGGCCTGTGAATGCTGTGCCGAATGCCGGTCTTCCACTACGTCTTTCGGATAGCGGATTACTCCGTTATTTTCATATGGATCGTTGAAATAATATCCTTCCTCATCATAACCGACCAGAAGCATGCAGTGCTCGTTGGATATCCACGTAAAAGTCTCATCACAGTCATGTAGCTTCCAGCATGGTCCTGTGATTGGTTCACGCATGTTGATGCATGCCCAGAAAATGACAGGCATTCCCTGATCTACATAGTTTTCCAGAAGCTGCCTTACCGGCGTGCCTGTCTCATCAATAATCTCATAGTCATCCCCGGCCGCTTTCTGAAGCGCCCTGCATATAACAGGTGCATAACAGCCGAAGGATTCTTCGTCGTACGGACTTCCGCAGAAGCATTCATATGGGTTCGGACCGTAAAGTTCTCCGTTTTTTTCCTCAAATCCACTCAGTTCCAGATATTTTTCTATGAACTCATCGACTGTAACTGATACGCCCAAATATTGAAGGAGCATAACTGCCGATACACTCTCGCATCCGGTCGGATATTTTACACTCTGGTCTATGTAAGGTACATCAATCTTAATCATCTGCTTTCACCGTTTCTGTTTTATTCCCCGTATATTTTCTCATAAAGGTAAGCACGATCAGGAGAATTGCCATGCTCAGGCCAAGTGTAATCCACCATACTTTCACGAATCCGGCGATGATATAGCCGACTACACACACGATAGCAACTATGACTGCATACTGCATCTGCGTGGATACATGGTTGATATGGTTGCTCTGTGCTCCGGCCGATGACATGACCGTCGTATCAGATATCGGGGATACATGATCGCCGCAGACTGCTCCGGCCAGTACCGCTGAAACTGCAATAACCATCATTTCCAGATTCTCTCCGCCTGAGAACATTGCTACTACAATCGGCACGAGGATTGCAAAAGTTCCCCAGGATGTTCCTGTTGAAAAAGCCAGGAAGATAGCAACTGCAAACATGATTGCCGGAATTAAAATACTTGCAGATGCATTTGCACCCACAATTCCTCTTACAAAGTCGGCAATCTGAAGTGCATCGCCCATTCCCTTCAGGGACCATGCAAAGATCAGAATCGCTACCGCAGGTATCATCAGTTTAAACCCTTCTACAAAACTGTTCATAAAGCCTTTGAATGTAATGACCTTTCTCGGAAGGTATAAAACAAGCATAAACAGGATTGTGATCATCGTCGCAAAGATCAGGCTTGTCTCGGCATCACAGCCAGAAAAAGCTGTCACTATATCTGTTGCGCCTCCAAGAAACCCTGTATAAATCATGGCACCAATTGCTGAAACAATCAAAACAGCTACTGGCAGGACAAGGTCGATCACCCGGCCTTTGGAAGAAGATGTCTCTTCTTTTATCTGCTCGAATTCTTCCGCACCGGTCGTAAATAAATCTCCCCTTGCCGCATTATCTTCATGCTTTTTCATCAGTCCGAAATCAAAACCGGTAATGATGACATACAATACCATCGCCAGAGTAAGCAGTGCATACAGATTATAAGGAATTGTCCTCAAAAACAACTGGAATCCTGTAATGCCTGCATCTTCAGGCACATAGGAATTTACTGCTGCAGCCCAGCTGGAAATAGGTGCGATGATACAGACCGGGGCCGCCGTCGCATCAATAATATATGCAAGCTTCGCCCTGGACACCTTATACCTGTCAGTAACCGGCCTCATAACAGACCCAACAGTCAGGCAGTTAAAATAATCATCCACAAAAATCAGCACACCAAGTCCCGTCGTTGCAAGAAGCGCACTCTTCTTCGTCTTAATCTTGCTGCCCGCCCAGTTTCCATATGCGGCAGACCCTCCCGACTTGGACATCAGTACAATAATCATTCCGAGCAGCACATCAAAAATCAAAATATTCAGATTCATGCTGTTCTTCATGATCTCAAAGAATGCCACAAAAGAATCCCACGGCTGGAATCCCGTATACAGCAACGCCCCCACTGCAACACCAATAAACAGGGAACTGTATACTTCCTTAGTAACAAAAGCCAGAATAATGGCCAGCAGCGGCGGTACCAGCGACCACCATGTTCCGATAAACATTGAACCATCCATAAAGTAACCTCTCTCTCATATTTATTCCCACTTGGCAACTGCCGCGAAGGATCGATACTACATACATTTTAGCGAATTAACGCAAAAGATACAATCTTTTTTTCAGAAAAAACCGCAAAAAAGCGCAAAGGGGTCAGACCCTTTTGCGCTCCATTTTCAGAATATTCTTAAATTAATGATTTTGTCTTAACGGAAATCTTTTCCTGAACAAATGTCCGAATGCGTTATTGATAGCTCATTCGGGGCATATATCCCGGCATTTTATTCTCTTCTGACTCCAGTACGTGGTTCCCAATATACTGCATATTTCCTTCATCATCGGACTTTATTCTGACTTCGTGTGTGAATGCACGGTCTGTGCCCGCCTGTAGTAATCCGGCATCAACAGTCAGGATTACGGTACCGTCTTCCTGTTCTGTGACTTTTACTACTTCGGGAAACGGCTGGGGCTGTGGGATGACGGTTCCGCAGCCCATTGCTTCCCAGCTGTAGGTCTGCTTTTCTTCTGAATATCCCGGAAATTGCTCCAGCTTAGATGCTGATATGGGGAAGTAAGATGTTATGACTGATTCATACAGTTCTTTTGGCACACCATCCGGATATTCCTGTTCCTCATACTTTTTTCCTGTTTCCATTGTATATAAAAACTCAAAAACGTCATTAAATACAACTTTATCTATACTTGCCTCATCCCAGTCTGTCAGGAAGAGGTTGTTCCCCATGTAGCTTACAGGCACGATATATCTGCTGCAGTATTCCCGGCATTCCTGCGGAAGTGGAAGCACCCGGAACATGCTGTGCATGTCCATCTCGTGGTTTTTAGACTTGGATGCTTCTATGATGAGCCAGCCTTTTTCTGTGTACTGCCAGTCATAAACTTTTTGTTTTTCCATATAAGAAATACGGAGTTTCTGAGGTTCCTCCCCCCGGGACCAGCCAGCACCTGCACAGGTCATAACCATCTCTCCTTTCTTGAACTCAAGCCGTCTCCATTCAAAAACGCCACTTTTTGTAATGTGGAAAAATTCTGCTTCGGCTTCTTCTCCGGCTGAAGCGTTTTTTAACACCACATCCAGCAATTCTTCATTCTGCATATTACAAATGTTTCCTCCGCAGGATACTGTATATCCATTATCTGCCAGACGGCAGGCAAGTTTTTCCATAATCTGGTCCGGCAGAACTACATTATCTGCATTCCCTTTATCTGCCTGTTCATAAATATTCCAGCATGGCTCCACTGCTTCCAGTATATGTTCTCTTATTCTTTTTTCCTCCTCGCTGCTTATGGTAATCAATTCCGGTTCGTATTCGTCCGGTTCTTCCTGTACATATGACTCAGAAGACTCAGAGCCGCCAGTGTTTTCATTCCTGTCCCCTTTTGTCCTTTCAGATATTCTGCCTGCATATACTAAAATAGAGATAAGCAGTATTGAAATGCATAATGCTGATATTACATATCTCATTTTCTTCATATTCAGTCTGCCCCTTTCTTTTCATAAACAATCCCAATTTCTTACATTTGTAATATTTATATTATCTTACGCCTGTAAGATTAAAAAGTCAAGAAAAGAAAATACATGAATAAAACGGTATTGAAACTTATATTTTTTGGAAAGCTATTTTATAAAAGTACAGATTAAGAAGACTCTCACGAAAAAAGGAAATTAAGGCGAAAGTGCACATTTTCAAAGGGGTCAGACCCCTTTGAAATTTTCTACTAAATAACACTTGACAGTTTTAACTGTAACACCTATAATTACAGTTAAGAACTGTAATATTTTTGTTTACAATATATGCCAGAAAGGAGATTTTATGAAACATTCTGATATAAATATGGTTACTGGTTATCTGGGGACTTATTCCTCACCGCTGAGTGAAGGAATTTACCGTTTTACGCTTAATAAGGACACTGGGATTCTCTCCGGGCCGGAATTGTTCTACAGACTGCCGGACTGTAAGTATTTGTCACTTTACAATAATCTGCTGGCCGCCCCGGTGAAGTCAGGGGATGAGGCCGGGATGAGTCTGTTGGATATTGGGAGAGGTGAGCCCTCTCTGGCAGGCAAGATTTACGAAGAGGAAACGACAGCCTGCTTTGTTACTCAGGACGGGGATTTTATTTATTCGGCCAATTATCATCAGGGTATTGTCCTGATCTATAAAAAAACGGACGGCGGCCTTATTTTGTACAAAAGAATTGACATTGCCCCTGGTGCGGGATGCCATCAGATTCTGCTCCATGAACATTATATGCTGGTTCCCTGCCTCCTTAAGGATGAGATCCGGATTTTTGACCGCAGCCGGGACTACTGTCCTGCCGGAAGTATATTTTTCCAGTCGGGAACCGGCCCAAGACACGGGATATTCTCGAAGGATCACCGGTATCTTTTTGTCGTCAGCGAATTAAGCAACGAGCTGTACGTTTATCGTGTTGAGAGTGGAATCCGGATGACGATGCTCTCTGTAACCCCTCTCTTGACGCAGGAACAGACAAAGCAGTCTTTACAGTCTCCTGCAAGCGCGGCAATCCGTTTTTCACCGGATGAGCGCCATCTGTATGTATCCACCCGTTTTACAGAAATTATTTCTGTTTTTCAGGTTCAGGAAGGTCAGGTACAGCTGATCCAGCAGACCGGAAGCGGCGGGATTCACCCGAGAGATTTTGTACTGACAGAAAACGGGGCGTACCTTCTGGCTGCAAACCGCACAGAAGGCGGACTCGTTTGTTTCCCCGTCGATCCGGACAGTGGGATGATCGGACCAGAGTGTTCCAGAATTCCTGCCCCCGAAGCAGTAAGCATTGTATTAAACGAGGCATAACTGTTCAGAACCATTATAACGAGAAAACAAATTGAAAAGGAGAATATAGAATATGAAACAGACATTTGATATAGGATTAATCGGATTATCCGTCATGGGACGCAGCCTTGCACTGAATATGGCAGATCATGGTTTTAAAGTAGCCGGCTATAACCGCAGCCCGGAAGTAACGGAACAGGTGATGAAAGAACACCCCCACGAAAATCTCGGGGCATTCTACAGCCTGGAAGACCTCCTTGCAGCCCTGAAGAAACCGCGGAAAATCTTTCTGATGATTCAGGCCGGCCGGCCCGTGGATGCCGTGATTGACCAGCTCACCCCATTGCTGGAGGCCGGAGATATCGTCATGGACGGAGGAAATTCTTACTTTGAGGATACCAACCGCCGCTTTGCAAAGCTTGAGGAAAAGGGCATCCGCTATCTCGGTGTCGGCGTATCAGGCGGTGAAGAAGGGGCACGGCGCGGGCCGTCCATCATGCCGGGAGGCAGCCGGGAGGCTTATGAGGAAGTAAGCTCAATTCTGGAATCAATCGCAGCAAAGGCGATGAACGAGCCATGCTGTACCTACATTGGTCCAAAAGGTGCCGGCCACTATGTAAAAATGGTCCACAATGGGATTGAATATGCAGATATGCAGCTGATCGCAGAAGCTTATCTAATGTTAAAATACGCAGGAGGTTTCACAAATGAGGAACTAGCTGCAACATTCCATGAGTGGAACGAAGGCGAACTGAAGAGCTATCTGATCGAGATTACCGCGGATATTTTCCGTGAGAAAGATGATCTTGCCCCGGGTTACTTAATTGACCACATTCTGGACAGTGCAAAGCAAAAAGGGACCGGGCGATGGGCAAGCATCGAATCCCTCCATCAGGGAGTCGACATCTCCATGATCACGGCCGCCTGCAACGCACGCGTAATGTCAAATCAATTGGAACAGAGAAAAGCAGCCTCTGGGCTGATCCCGGATACCCTTCCGGCACAAAATGCAGAAAACATTCCTTATTCAGGTGATAAAAAAGCGTTTGCTTCGATGGTGCGCGAAGCCCTCTACTCTGGGAAAATCATTGCCTATGCCCAGGGCTTTGCCCTTATGAAGGATGCATCCGCACAATTTGAATGGAATCTGGATCTCGGCAGGATCGCATCCATTTTCCGGGCGGGGTGTATCATTCAGGCTGCATTTTTAAACAATATCACGGAAGCATACCATAGAGACAAAGGACTTCCAAACCTGATCCTCGATAAATTCTTCCTCGCACGGATCAATCAGAACCAGAACAGTCTTCGGCGTGTCGTTTCCACGGCCATATTAAATGGCCTGCCGGTTCCTGCTTTTGCAAATGCAGTATCCTATCTGGATGAGTTCCGCTCAAAAGCAAGCGGTGCAAACCTGATTCAGGCACAGCGGGACTGCTTCGGCGCCCACACCTTCGAACGAACAGACAGGGATGGGGCATTTCACCATGAATGGAGGGAATCACTATGAAAATCCATACAAATATCACCATTTTCGGCGGGACCGGAGACCTGACCTTCCGGAAACTGCTGCCAGCCCTCTATACCATGTTCAACACGGGCAAGCTGCCGGAAAACAGCCGTATCGTCATTATTGGACGCAGGGATTACGACAGCGGCTCTTACCGGGCTCTGGCAAATGACTGGGTAAAGAAATTTTCCAGACTCCCTTATTCCGCAGAGACCTTCAACGCATTTTCCGGTCAGATCGATTATTTCCGCATGGATTTGTCGAACCCGAAAGATTACCGGCGTCTTGATGAATATTTTTCAAAGGACGACATCGCCTCACATATCTTCTATCTTGCCGTAGCCCCCAGATTCTTTTCCGTGATTGCAGACGGACTAAAAACGGTGGAAGGGGCATGTCAGGGGAAGGTCATCATAGAAAAACCGTTCGGCGAAAACCTTGAGGCCGCGAAAAAATTAAACGAAGAACTGGAGAGTCATTTCGGCCCGGAGCAGATCTACCGCATCGATCATTATCTGGGGAAAGAAATGGTCCGCAATATTCAGGCAATAAGATTTACCAACCCGATCTTTACCGACATCTGGAATTCCCGCTACATCGAGTCCGTGCAAATCTCTGCTCTGGAAGACATGGGTGTGGAGACAAGAGGCGGTTACTATGATGCCAGCGGCGCACTGAAGGATATGGTACAGAACCACCTTTTCCAGATCCTCTCAATCGTTGCAATGGAGCAGCCGGAAGTATTCAACAGTACCCATATGCATACCGCACAGGTGGAAGTACTAAAATCCCTCAGTCCTGTGGGGCAGGCAGACATCGGAGATACACTTGTGCTGGGCCAGTATGAAGGTTACCGTGAAGAATCTCTGGTATCCCCTGACTCCAACACAGAAACCTTTGCCGGACTGCGGCTCTACATTGACAATGAACGCTGGAGAGGGACGCCATTTTATATCCGGACAGGGAAAAAGACAGGCACGCGGCAGATGGAAGTTTCTATCGTTTTTCGCCGTTCTATGCCGGAAGTGGAGCCAAATGTCCTGATCATCAAAATCCAGCCGACAGAAGGCGTTTACCTCCAGTTCAATATCAAACGCCCCGGCGATACCGATGATATCATCCCGACAAAAATGGATTTCTGCCAGAACTGCGATCTTGTACATCAGCTGAACACCCCGGAGGCTTATGAGCGGCTTCTCACCGCATGCATAAACAGCGAGCGTTCATGGTTCTCACAGTGGGATCAGATCGAAATCAGCTGGAATTATATCGAACAGCTGAAACAACTTTTTACAAAAAAAGGGCTAAAGGTTTATCCCTATGCCCCGGGAACACACGGTCCGAAAGAGTCCAATGAATTTCTGGCGCGCACAGGGCACCAGTGGATGGAATAAAAACGAAAAGGGGGCTGGTATAAAATGACCGAAGAATTAAAGAAGGCCGCTGCCCTGAAGGCGGCAGAAGAAATCAGAAGCGGCATGATGCTCGGACTGGGCACCGGCTCCACTGTTTACTATCTGGTTCAACATCTCGGCGAGCTGGCCGCCGCGGGCCTTCAGATCCATGCCACGGCAACCTCCCGTGCCACGGAAGATCTGGCCCGGCAAAATGGGGTTCCACTCGTTGATATAGAAAAAGTCAGAGAAATCGATCTGGCAATAGACGGAGTCGATGCGATAGATCCTGCATATCAGGCAGTCAAAGGAGGCGGAGGTGCCCTGTTCCGCGAAAAGGTGATTGCCACCAGAGCAAAGCGGGTCATCTGGATCATGGATGAGCGAAAACTCATGCCCCACTTAAGCCACGTCCCACTTCCTGTAGAAACTGCGCCTTTCGGATACCATTTTACCGAAAAAGAAATAAAGGACCTTGGATTTATCCCGGAGCTTCGAACGCGGGACGGCGAAATATTTACCACTGACAATGGGAATTATATTCTTGACCTGGCTGGAAACGCTGATATGGATTATCGAATCATGGCACATAAACTGAAAGAAATAACCGGCATTCTGGAAACCGGATTTTTCAGTCCGATATGCGAGAAAATCATCGTTGGAACTAAAAATGGAGTCATCGTAAAAACGAAAGAAAGACAAAGATAAGAAGCTGCCGCAGCAGCTTCTTTTTGTTTTTTGAATCCTGATAGAATCCTGATAATTAAACCCTATACTTGGAATTTGATTCTTACCCTTACTTTGAAACAACATCTCCATCATCAAACGGATCTCCGCATTCTGGGCAGAATTTAGGCGGGTGCGTCATATCCTCAGGTTCCCAGCCACACTTATCACAACGGTACTGGGGAACCCCCTCAGGCTTTTTTGCACCGCACTCCGTGCAGAATTTTCCTTTGTTTATTGTTCCGCAGCTACAGCTCCACCCTGTTTCCTGTACTGGTTTTGGAGCTCCGCACTCTGAACAGAATTTTCCTTTATTCCCAATGGCTCCGCAGCTGCAGTTCCAGCCGTCTGCTGCAGGCTGTTCATTCTGCCGGTTCTGCTGCTGGCCGTTATACTGCCGGCTCTCTTTTTCCCGCTCTCCCATCTGATAAAGGTTCTGGGAATTCATTCCACCCATTTGATTGGCCATTCCCATCCCCATAAATGCCATAGCAGGCCCTGCTTCTTTGTTCTCGGCTGCCGACTGCATAGCGGCTCCCTGCGCGCCTGTCAGATATGCGGCTGCCATAGTCGGGTCTCTGAATACAGCAGACCTCTGCAGTTCCTTAATGTATGCCTCGTCTTTTTCAGATGCACGGATACTGCTGATCGCAATGGATACCATTTCAATCCCTCTTGTATCATTCCATTTACCTGAAAGAATATCCTTCAGGGCATCTGTAAGTTCCATTGTGTGGCCGGGCAGCGCACTGTAGCGGATCCCCATCTCTGAAATCCGTGCAAAAGCAGGCTGAAGGGCATTCAGCAGTTCACTTTTTAACTGGCTTTCCATGTCCTTTGCAGTAAATTCTTTTTCCACATTTCCGCAGACATTTTTATAGAACAGAATCGGATTACTCAGGCGGAACGAATATTCCCCGAAACAACGGATTGCAATGTCCATATCCAGCCCTATATTCTGATCTGTCACCCTGAACGGCACCGGGTTCGGAGTACCGTATTTATTGCCTAAAAGTTCCTTTGTATTGAAAAAATAAACCCTCTGGTCACTCCCGGTATCCCCGCCCATCGTGAAACGGCTCAAGAATTTCTCGAAAGTATCTGCGACTCCCTGATCAAAGCCGCCCCAGAAAATAGTGGGTTCTGAAGAATTATCCCATACAAATTCGCCGGGTTCTGAAGAAAATGCAACAATCTCACCCTGATCCACAATGATCATACACTGTCCTTCATTGACCGCTATAATCGAGCCATTGCTGATAATATTTTCTTCTCCGTACTTATTGGAACTCCTCTTGGATGTGCGCTTTACCCCCTTTGTGACAATAACGCCCGCTTCCATAGACCTGCAATAAAAATATTCCCTCCATTGGTCTGCCAGTACACCCGACGCCGCTCCGATTCCTGCCTTTAATAATCCCATATCCTCCTGCCTCCTGATTCAAATTTTAGGTTCCGGTTCACGGAATATCCCGTAAACCGGAACACTCTTACTTCTTCTATGTATGCATTCTCCCCGATTTAGAACTTACCGCTGCCTCCGCCATGTTTTTCACCGCTCCTGCTTGTATGGACCGTTGTATCAGCCTTGCTTTGCTTTGGCTTCTCCTGAGTAAAACGACCGCTCGCACCCCCATGCTTTTCACCGTTCCTGCTCGTATGGACCGTAGTGTGGGTCTCACTGTACTTTGACGTATTCTGGCGTTTCGGTGGTTCCTGACGTCTCGGCGGTTCTTTACGTCTTCTCTCATCATAACGTTCAGACGGTTCCTGATACCGGGACTGATTATAATTCTCTGGCGGTTCCTGCCTCTGTTGTTTTACAGGAACTTTTTTTACATCACTCGTTAAAAGCACATCATTCCTGCGAATCTGCGCAGAAACATCCTTACGCCTGTATACATCGGCATTTTGTTGTTTATATGCCGTCTTCATTCCTAGCCGCATCACAACCATATAGACGGCGGATATAATCAGCCCTAATATAAGGGCAGGAACTATGTAAGCAGCAGGTGTTTTAGGTGCCTCTGCCTCTTCCACCTGCACATTAGACTGCTTGTCTGCCGGCAAGCCGCTGTTTGACGGCTGATTGCCCGCAGTTTGTCTCCCTGCATCTGTATCCGGACTTCCCTCCACTGCATTTTGACTGTCTGCTGGAGGATTCAATTTCTCTTCGAATTTTTGGGTTAGTGCTTCAAGATAGCTTTTAAATCCGGCACCGAACTGTCCATTGGAAAAATAACTCTGTGCCGCATTTTGCCCCAACGCATTCATGTCATAGTCAGATAACAGATTAATCACATCTCCATGCGTTGAAATGGACCACTCACCAGCGCCCATATCCACTAAAAACAGCACTCCATCCTTCTTTTCCCCAATCCCGTACCCATTACTGTCAAACAACATATCAGCTTCGGCCTGGACATCCGCCTCCTGCCTTTGAGTTTCCGTTACCAGTACGACATCTATCTGATATTGTGTAACAATCGTGTTAATTAGCCCAGTTAATTCTGCTTCTTCTTCATCCGTTAGAAGTTCCGCATTGTCAATCACTTTCGGCAGATCAACTACATCACTGGCTGATACCGGTATTATATTTACCAGAAACAGGCAAATCAATGCTGCCGCAAAAAATCGTATTCTTTTCATTTTCTGTCCCTCTTCCATCATATATAGTCTCCATATTTTCTGATGCATTTCCTGTTCCGGCACTTATAGTAAGAAAAGTATCATGAGTATGTATATAATTGCACTGCTTCCCGCAAACACACCCAGTGCATATTTCCAGAACAGGCCTTTATCAACTGGGAGTTCTCCTGCCAGTTTCCCTGTCTGTCCATTTATTGCAAAACGGTATATCTGATCCTTGTACTTTATATTCAGCAGCCATACCGGAAGCAATGCATACTTTATTTTTCCTTTTCTGCAAGTAATACTGCAGCTTTTCTGTGTAATGGCACTATATTCCTTTTTGTTGACAGACTTCATCAGGGCATCTTCAAATGTGCTTTTTATCCTTTCCTCAGCCCGGCCCCGGCACGCTTCCTTAGACAGGTCAAATTTCATAGCTTCATAGCCTGACAGATACCCCTCCTGAAACTTTACTGCCTTTCCTGCATCAAAAGGTTCTATGGATTCCATATATGCGTCGTCTATTTCAGTGGAGCCGTCTACCGGTACGTGTTCGAAGCTCATCTCCCCTTCTCTTGACAACAGGTAATAGTCATTTCGTGTATATTCATAACTATCATCTTTCCATTTTTTTCTTTTCTGTGCATCAAAAACCATTGTCCCCTCTGCCTGACAGCTGAACAGCCAGAATGGGACATAAATCCCTTTGATTTCTTTAATTCTATTCTCAGAGCGAAAAGCCTTAGGTAAAAGCTTCTTCCCTTTACAGAACTTCTTATACGCCTCTTTTGCGGCCCCCTCATCCAACATAAAAGGGATAATCAGGTCTGGCTTGAACTCTCCTGACACCTGTTCCGGAAGAATCACAGGGCTGTCACAATATGGGCAGGTTGTAGATACCGTAGTCTCATCAGCCTCCACTTCTCCGCCGCAGGAAGGACAGGTATAGACTTTCGTACCGTCTTCTTTTACCTTCCATTGTATCGGGTTTTCCGAGGAGCCCTCCTCCCATTCATATGTATCTCCCCGGCCATCAGTTGATTCTACAATCTCTGCATATTGCCGGATTGCATTCACACTGACTTTATTGCCACAGGAAGGGCATTCAAGCTTCTGGGTATCACTGCTGAACACCAGGTTTCCACCACAACACGGGCATTTATAGCCTTTTGTACTCATATTTCATACTCCTTTTCTCATTCGGTTCGTTTTCATAAAAGAATTCATTTAATTAGTTTTAATTATATCATAGAATCCTGTAATTTTAAAACACAAAAGTCTTCCAACGAAAACAGACATCTAGCGAAACAAACGTCATACAAATGTAAATACAAAAATAGCGGGTATCTGCCTGACTTTTCTGCCGGCAGATACCCGCACGTATCTTTTTCTGACAGGTCTGTTCCCTGTCCATTCTGTTTTCGCTTTCATTTACCTGCTGTTTTTCATTACAGTTTTTCTATAATCATCCGTTTGTATCCCAGAAATTCCTCCGAGAGATTGAAATCCCTCCTCCGGGGTTTTGGTTCCTTTATCATGATTTCTTCTGTAATTTTTCCCGGGACCCCTGTCAGAAGATAGATCCGGTCCGACAGCAGGACTGCCTCGTCAATATCATGAGTGATAAACAATGTGGACATCCGGATCTTATCCATGACATCCAGATACCACCTGTGCATATCGCTTTTCGTCAGAGTATCCAGTGCGCTGAACGGTTCATCAAGCAGGGCGACATCTTTCGAAAACATATAAGTCCGAAGAAGAGCTGCCCTCTGTCTCATTCCTCCTGAAAGCTGATGCGGATATTTCTTCTGCGTTCCTTCCAGCCCGAATTCTTCAAAATAAGGGCTCACTTTCTCCCTGGCCGCTTTCTTTTTCTCCCCTTTGATTAGAAGCGGCAGTGCCGCATTATCTTCGATCGTACGGTAGGGAAGCAGCAGGTCCTTCTGCAGCATATAGCTGATATGGCCCGGCTGTCCTGTGACATCCTGCCCGTCAAGCAATATCCTCCCCTTATCCGGTATATTCAGACCGGAAATCACATTAAACAGGGTCGTCTTCCCTCCGCCGCTAGCTCCCAACAGACAGACCAGCTCGTTCTCATGCAGTTCTATGGAAATATCCTCAATAATGTTCTGCCCTTCATAGGACATTGTCACATCTGTTACTATCAGTTCTGCCATTTTCTACTCCAGATAATCGTTATTAAAACCTGTGTTTTCAGGGATTTCCTCTTCTGACAGGCCGTTCTCATTGATCCAGTTGTAGTAAGCATTCCACCTTGCAGGATCGATATATCCCCACTGGCTGACTTCTGCTTTATACTGGTCCTTCATGTATTCCTGACTTGCCTGTACGAGGTCAGGATCAAGCTCCGGCGCTGCCTTGCACAGGATGTCGGCGGCGTCTTTCGGATTCTCGATTGCAAATTCATAGCCTTTCTTTGCCGCAGATAAAAATGCCTTCGTTGTATCCGCATTTTCTTTCATCCATTCACGGTTTCCAATGATGACCGGTGTATAAAAATCAAAGGCACTGTTGATGTCTTTAAATGCAAAATAGTCGGTATCCAGACCTGCAACTTCTGTCGCAATCCCCGCCCATCCATAGAAAATCCAGATTGCATCCACAGACTTGCTCTGAAGTGCTGACACCTCATCCGTCACGGTGCTGGGAATCAGTTCCACTTTGCTGAAGTCTCCGCCGTCCGCTTCAACAACATTTTGCAGAGTAGCCTTTTCCAGTTCCAGATTCCATGTGGCATATTTCTTGCCCTCCAATCCCTTTGGACGGTCCATACCTTCCCCTTTGCGGGAAATAATTCCGGATGTGTTGTGCTGTAAAACCGCCGCAACGGCTTCGACCGGAAGTGCATCATCTCCGGTAAAAGCAGGCATCAGGCTGTCCTGAAAGGAAACACCGAACTGTGCTTTTCCTGACGCAACCAGAACTTCCGCCCCGTCCTCCGGAGGCTGCACGATCTCCACGTCAAGTCCTGCATCAGCAAAGTAACCTTTTTCCTGAGCCACATAGATACCCGTGTGATTCGTATTCGGAGTCCAGTCAAGCACAAAGGTAAGCTTAGTAAGGTCTTTATCTGAATCCTGACCCGATTTCTTTGTATCTTCCGATTTTCCGCTGCATCCGGCCATACTGGCAGTCAGCGCCGCAGCGAGTAAAACCGCTAAAATTCTCTTTTTCATAAACCATTTCTCCTCTATTTTGTTTCTTCCCAGGGCATGCATTTTTTCTGAAGCAAATTGACCAGCTTCATCAGAACAAGACTGATTGCCGATATCAGAAAGATGACTGCAAACATCTTATCAAACGAAAATCCTTTCTTTACCCTGATCATATATACTCCCAGTCCGTTAAATCCTCCCAGCCATTCAGAAATCACCGCTCCGACTACTGCATAGGATGCAGAAATCCTGAGACTTGCAAAGAACTGGCTTAAGGAACCCGGAAACTTCACAAACCAGAATGTCTGCATCTTCGACGCCCCCATTGAACGCATCAGATTGATCGTATCCCTGTCCGCCGCACGGAATCCATCCAACAGGCTGACGGTGATCGGGAAAAACGTCACGATGACAATCAGAATTACCTTCGGCAGCATCTCATATCCGAACCACAAAACTAAAAGCGGTGCAATTGCCACTGTCGGAACCGTCTGTGTCAGGATAATCAGTGGATAAAACGCCTGATAAACCTTTTCAAACCGGTCCATTAAGACGGCCATCAAGAACCCGATCAAAACACCCATTGCAAGACCTACAAATGCTTCTATAAGCGTTACCTTCGCATTGCTCATCAGTACCGGGAAATCAGATACAAAAGATTTCACGACATCTATCGGTGAGGGCAGCATAAACTTTGAGATCAGGCCGGTCCCGCTGGCTGTCTGCCAGAGGGCTAAAATCACCAGAATGGCAAATGCCGGCCAGAAGCCGGCTGACCAATTCCTGCCCGCTTTATACGTGGTGTTTTGTGACTTTCTTTTCAATGGTAAGCACGTCTCCTTCCGGCTTGTAGGATACTTTAATATAAGCCGCTACCGATGGTGCGCCCGCGCGGATTGCAATATGCTGGCACTCTTTTACTATATCCATCAGTTCATCATAATCTCCCTCGATTGCTGTTTCAAACGGTCCTACATAATAGTTCAGACCGGTGCTTTTAATATAGTCGATCACCTCATCGACGATACGGATCAGTTCCTCATCATTTGCCGCCTCCGGCAGTGTCTGGATTGCTACACTTGCATTCATACTTTTTTCCTCCTGATTTTGAATTTTTCTGACATGCCTTATGGCACATCTTGGAATTAGGTATCCTGAAAACGAAAAGAAAACCCCGTCAGATATGTCTGGCGAGGTTCGCATGCTTCATATGTCTTATAAAACTTCTTTATTCTATAAGTATACTCTGTATATCTACTTTCCTACGCTGGCATTATCCAGATCAGGTATACGGGTTAAAGGTCTGTTTACCTTACTCTCAGCCGGTTTACACCAGCACCCCTGTCTTATTTAATTCCACATTTAGTTTATCCTGTAACACTCCTAATGTCAAGGACAGATAAAAATTTCCCACGATTCCCTTCCCTCACAGGATGACCGAAGTAGTTGTCCCCTCTTCCTTTGAGGACCTGTAGACCAGTCTCCAGCCATGCACGCCTGCTATCTCATGGCACAGCCCGATTCCAAACCCATGCCTGTCCGCATATTCCGGGCGGAACCCCTTAACCCGGTTCATCTGCCTTAACTTCTTTTCGCTGATTGGTTCCCCGTCATTCCAGATGATGATATCCTGTTTATCTGCCGTAAGCTTTACATGTTCGCCTGCATTCACCGCATTATGTACCAGATTTTCCAGCATACAGCGTATTAAAGTCGGGTCCCCCTGTACCGTTTCTATCCGGCAGTCCACTTCCAGATCCGGGTACAGCAGTTTTATCTGGTCAAGCAGTTCCTTAAGCCTTACCTTCTGCATCTGTACACGTCCTTCCCTCATACCACCCATAATCAGAAGCTTCTCCACGATATTTCCCATATTGAGCGAGCTCTCTACAATCTGCTGTGCAGCAAAAAAACGGTCTTCTTCGCTGAGATTCCCCATCATCAGATATTCTGCGTATCCCTGAATTCCGGTCAGCGGTGTTCGCAGTTCATGGGCAATCTGGCTGACCGGCCGGTTAATACGCTTCATTGTCAGGTACAGCATAATCCCTATGACTGCTGCAATCAGGACACTAAGAAGCATTATCTGTATGATACGCTGCTTCTGTGCATCATTGAAAGAAGCCATACTTTCCATATAAGAGATGTGCAGAACTGCACCGCCTGGCATCACAATGCTGTCCCGGATCAGGATATAAGATGTCCTTCGCCAGGTAACCACCTGTAGTCTGCCGCTGTCTGCGGCATCTAAAGGAATATAGTCAACCACCTTTTCTTCATCAATTGACACACTGATTTTGACCCCTGTGGCCAGATATCTTTTGGCCGCATCTTCTATCTTTTCCTCCAGCTTTCCCCTGTCAGTTTCCTGATAGCCAGACAGCATGTAGGCGATGCCCTGTTCCCCCGATACAGCCCGGCTGATCCAGTCCTTAAGTTCACTGCGGTACAGAACAGCATGGAGGGCAAGCAGGCTTCCCTCTATAATAACCAGGAAAAACAGAAATGTAACAAGAAAATTCTTTTTCCATAGCTGCATCTTAAATCTCCAATCGGTACCCATATTTAAATATCGTTTTTATCTCCCTCTCCAGCCCCAGTTTCTGGCGCAGGCGCCGGATATGGACGTCAACAGTTCTGTCATCCCCGTAAAAATCCATTCCCCATGCCAGATCCAGAAGCCTGTCTCTGGAAAGCGCAATATTTCTGTTGTCAAGAAGTACCTTCAGCAGTTCATACTCACGGGAAGTCAACTCTACCGTTTCTGCATTTTTCGTAACAACAGCCTTCGCCGTATCCACTTCCACATCCCCGATCCGGTACAGAGTCTGCTCCTTATGAGAACGGCGCAGCGCTACATGTATACGTGCCGTAAGCTCTTCCATTGCAAATGGTTTTACAATGTAGTCTTCGGCCCCGCCGTTCAGCCCCTTTACCCTGTCGGAAATCTCGCCCCTTGCAGTCACACAGATGACCGGAATCTCCCTGAACTGCTTCAATAAATCGAAGCCGCTCATATCCGGCAGATTCATATCCAGCAAAATCAGATCCGGTGCTTTTTGCTCCACGGACCTCAGGGCTTCCCGCCCCTGAAAGGCGGAAAACCCTCTGTGTCCTGTCATTTCGATTGTACGCCTGATTAATTCATTGATGCTTTTGTCATCCTCGACAATTAAAATATCTGCCATAGGCGCCCCCTGTTTTTATGTATGATTCGTAAAACTATTCATGAATTCAGAACAGTTACTGGTATCCTAATGCTTTCCCCCCGCAGCCGCATCGACAATTATCTTTGTCAGATCTTCTGCCGAAAAATCAGATATCACTGCCTTATCCGGGTCAATCCCCCTCTTTCTGCAAAATTCTCCGATTGCATTTCTTGCATCCTCGAGCTGGTTCGTATCACGTATATGGGCTTCCAGTGACCATTCCACGATCTTATAACCGTCCCTTTCGGCATTATCTTCATACAGTGTCGATGCCCCCAGGTATTTCAACAGCCACAGTGCCTCCTCGTAGGCAGAGATTTCACCCTTAATATCTTTTACCTTCGCGGTATCGTAATTCAGATTGTATTTCTCACATACCTGCTTTGCAATCTTCTTGTCAAGCTGGTGCTCTTTATACAGTCTGTTGTTAATTCGGTCCTTCTCTTTTTCTGTCCCGTGGTCTGAAGTATCAAAAGCCAGATTCCCAATTTCAATCAATTCCTCTGCCGTTAAATCAGAAACTACAGACTTGTCCGGATTAATGCCGTGGTCTCCGCAGTATGCTTCTATCACATCTTTCCCTCCGGAAAATGCATAAATCTCACAGATATACATCTCCAGTGACTGCACAGGACCTGCCTTACCATCCTTAATACTTTCCTCGAGCAAGGGGGAATTACCTAAATCTTTTAAAAGCCTCAGTGCTTCCGCATAAGAGGACATTTCTGGTGTGATTTCTTCCAGCGTAACCGTATCATAATCCAACCCGTACTTTTCACATACCTTTGCGGCAGTCTCCTGATCCTGATTATACTCTTTATATGGTGCATTCTGATCCCATACTTCATAATATATTTTGACTATATCTGACGGCTCATCCATTTCTTTATCTGCCGCCTTTACAATCTCACTGACAGCCAGCGTGTTCGTAAGTTTCATTCCGGCGCCCAGCACGGCTGTCATGCATACAACCAGACCTCCCGCAATAACCGCAGCCTTGTACTTCCTCCATATCTCTTTCATAACCCATATCTCCTTTCTCCTGTCATAATGCCGTATAAACCGGTGAGTACAGTACTCTTTTGTTACTATTGTTCCTTACACACTCATCATAAACAGGAGATGTTGCAGACTTATTACAGATGGATACCGGCAGGGCTTTTTTCATAATAAACTGGTTTATTTAGAAAGTAACACAGCAGCTGCGCCGCTGTGTTACTTATTCAGTATAGCATAATATAAATACTTACACTATGTGCCCTTTTACGATTTATTGGCAGATATTTTATAAATCCCTGTTATTTTTTCTTTTTCGTCCAAACTCTACCTCTCCGCTGTTCCTGTATGCTTCTCTTCCTCTGAGCTGCATGACTGGTTACAGCAGCAAGGGGGCTTCGGAAGACAGGGCGTTTTCGGTGGACATGGGGGACACGGCGGCTTTGGCGGGCATGGCGGTTCCGGCGGACACGGCGGCTTTGGTGGACACGTCGGCTTCGGCGGACACGGTGGTTCCGGCGGACATGGCGGATACGGCGGCCTCGGTGGATATGGCGGATACGGTGGATATGGCGGATACGGTGGTTCCGGCGGATATGGTGGATATGGTGGGTACGGTGGTTCCTGAAAATACGGCGGTCTTGGCCAATATCCGTTATACGGAGGATACCCGCATATACATGGCGGATAAGGATACATTCCGCCCCCCTGATTTGAATTACTATTATTATTATTATTGTTGTTATTATTATTTGAAGTATTATTATTAATGTTTATCCCCGGTCTGCAGGATTTCTCTTTTACTTTACCTGCTGCCGCGCATACACAAATTTCTGCTGTAACTGTAACTCTTTCATTAAGCAGCCCGGTTCCAATCGGCTGATAATTTGGTGAACTCTCAGGCTTCATGGTAACCACACGTGTTACATCTGTTGTAAATGATGCACTTAACGTAAAGCATATATAATCCTTCATCGTTCTGACAGCCAGATAAAATTCGTCTCCTATAGACGGTGTTTCGATACTATTTCCGCAGAAATCCATAAATACTGCTGAAAAATCATCCTGGCATGTGCATAAAGGTTCTATCGTAATACTGGGCTGCCCAGTCAGTCCGGACTGAAGTCTGAAAGGGCCTATCAATAGTCTTCCACATACTGTCCTTAATTCATTCGGACAGCCTGAAAATACCAGATATGGTACGCTTACATCTGATGGAATTTCTCCCGTATTGCAGCAGTCAATCCCTGTATTTTTGCAGCAGTTCTGGTTTGCCGCCTTTGGGGGCGCCGGTACTGCTGCTGAGTCTGCAAATTCTCCTGCAAGTTCCAGAAGACGCAGGACGGCAGCACGCATTCTTGCTGACTTCGGATGTGCTTCATCTGTAGTACAATCTAAAAAATATACTTCATCAGGCGCAATCTGCCCCAATAAAACCCACAGGGCCACCTGAACAGCAGCGTAGGCATCATTGTCATCCAATGGAGGGTTTGCTGTTGGATCTACCCCCGCTAGTGCAAATGTCTGTGCCGCGCTGACCGTTGGAAAAGTATTTGCCAGTATCCAGGCAAGCATCTGCTTTTGTCTCTCCGTGGCTGTTTCGAAAATAGATTCAAACGGAGCACTTACATAGGGAATATCCCCATATGGTCCATCCGCAAATTTATCCAGACAATATGCAAAACCCGTCGTTCCATTTTGAGTCAGTCTGAATTGAAATATATTGTTGTGATCCGGCCGGTCCAGATGATATCTGGATTCAGTAGTAGAAGGCAGTGAACAGTAGTTGCGCACTTCCGGATCACCTGTCGCAGTCCCTGTCAGATCGGTACCAGGGTAAATCGTAAAAGGACGCGATACGATCCGGACAGTCTGCTGATTGATGACTTGTATCATAATTTGATCTCCGGTAAATTTGTTCTTATGATACGGTATGTTCGGTTTTCAGATATGTTCCAACTTCAAAAAAACAGTATTTATTAGTCATCAAAACTGGTAATTTCCGGCTGAACCGCCAAGGAAATCAGATTTATCTTCTACACCATGTAAAAAATAAGATTCAGACCTTAGAATTTTATGAATAAAACGGTCTGGGATTTTGATGTGAAGTCAGTATAGCACTGCCTGGTGTTTTATACAAGACAAAGTTTCCGCTATTGGATGCCCTGCATCAAATTGAAGCAGGCTCAACAGCGGAAACCATATAGCTTGCAATACATTTCATGTTCAAGAAATCAACGCTTTTTCAGATAACAGATACACAGGATTCCTCCTGCCAGACTGCATACAGCCAGCAGTATAAATCCGTATCTTAACTCACCGGCTCCTGCCAGTTTTCCAAGAATGAGTGGAGACAAAACTGCCCCCATCCCGCAGCCGGCAGACATGATACCTGCTGCCATTGCCGCTCTTTCTTTGTAATCCTCCGTCGCAGTCCCCATGAGATTAGGCCAAAGTGTCCCAAGTAAAAATCCCAGAATGGAAAACAAAATCACAGCCGATTCTGCCCTTTCTGTCATAGAAATCCAAAACAGAACAGGTACTGACAGAAGGAAACAGGATGGAAGGAGGAACCGCCTGTACCGATACAAAAGTCCCGATGCGAAACGGGACGGGACCATAAAAAGCCAGAAAGAAGAAACTGCCCACGCAGACAACGGCGCTCCTCCTAATTCGATCTGCATGTAGGAATCAATATAATAACTGACTCCAACCTCCAGGCCTCCGTAAAGGAAAAAAGAAAACACGAGCAGGGAAAAAATGGGTGGGAACTTTATTGTACTACCTGCATTCACATTTTTTTTAACTGCCGGCGCTGCTGTTTTAATATCCGGCAGCTTGCTGCATATTCCCTGACTTATACAATGGTTTCCACTGCTTCTCTTTAAAAGTAAGCAGCCCCAGAGAACGAGAAATCCAATACCACAGATAATAAACAGGATATTCCAGCCTGCTCCCTGCTTTGCGGCCCATGATATCAGATGGGGCCCTGCCACTGCCCCAAGGCTGAACGCACCCTGTACAAGGTTCAGATACAACCCCGCTTTTTCCCGGTACTGCTCCGTCAAAACAGCCGAAACCAGGCTTTCACACACACTATATCCTGAACCGATCAGAAAGATTCCCGGGAGAAGTATCTCGTAGGCATGTGCCGATACAACAATTCCACATCCGACAGCAAAGACAAGGCAGAATATGCGGAGAATTCTTATCTTCCCCGCACGTTCTGCCACCATTCCAAACAAAAACGGCATCATAATTATCGCACTGTACTGTGCCGCAACCAGACTTCCATTCCCGGTTCCTGACAGGCCGAAATCCTCCGCCATTTTAAGCAGTGAAATCTGGAATCCGCCGGATTCAATTCCGAGAAGAAACAGTAGTACCAGTGATATCAGAAATAGTTTCAGCTTCTTCATCTAAACACTGTAGCCGGCAACCGGATAGTATGCCATGTCTTTCCTTCTGTCAAGACGGCCGTAGACCGCCACAACTGGTACACTGCTGTTTACAATGACCGCAAACTGCCCCGGCCTGATCTGGTATTGTTCTTCCCCCAGTGGTTCATCCATACGAAAACAGCAGACACGTTTTGCCGGTACATTCAGCAGAATCCCTTCTTTTGGTTCCTCAGCTTCAAAGAGCAGGTCCAGCCTGATCCCGGCATCCTCTTTTCCCGCATTCACAATCATCAGAGCCTCGTGGCCGAAAGGCTCCTCCTCACCTCTGGGCGGAAGATCTCCGTCAGCAAACACCCATGTCTTTTTTCCAATCTCCATTTTCATTCCCTCCTATTTTACATCCTCTTCAAACCATGCATCCAGTTCCGGGCAAAGCGGTCTGCATCCATCTTCTGTGATTGTATAAACAGTTTCGATTCTTGCCCCATGCAGTGTTGGATGTCCGAAGAAACTCACATCAACACATACCGTCATCCCCGGTTCCAGTACATCTTCAGAGTTCGGGCCGTAGAAAGGAGCCTCTGCCTCCATCAGTCCGATTGTATGTGCAAACGGGCAGACGAGATAGGGAAGGAGCCCTTCCTCCTGAAAGATCTCACGTCCGGGCACATCAATCTCTTTTCCGGATACTCCGGGTTTCAGCATGGCCTTCGTCGCCCTGAGTACCTTCCTCAAAACATTAACCGCCCATTTCTGTTCCTCCGTATACGTACCTGATACGGGCACCGTTTCTCCAAATGTTCCCGCATAACCATTGACTCTCGGCGCAATTCCAAGCATGACCCATTCGCCGTCCTTTAATTCCTTGTTGATCGCAGTCGGTACCACAGCGTTGGATCTTTCCCCACTTCCGACAATCGTTGCATATGCAAAGCTGTTTGCACCATTTTTCCGGCATACATACTCACCGGCGGCTGCAATCTCGTGTTCATATGTACCCGGTTTTACTAATTCCTTCATTTCCAGATACGCCTGGTATGATAGTGCCGTCGCCTGTCTTACGTTATCCAGTTCCCACTCTGACTTATGGGAACGCAGAGCCTCATATTCATCTGTGATATCCACCAGTTCCACGCCTTTGAACCCTTCTGCAAACTGTGTGTAAACGGCATGGGGAATCACAGTCGTCCCGACGACGCCAATCCGCTTTAATGAAATTCCTTTTCCGTTAAGTTCCTCGTATAACTTTTCAAAATCTATAATGCTGGCATTTGGATACTCTTCATCTGGCACCATAAATACTGTAAAATTGCGTGTTTCCCGCACTGCACTGCTCATTTTTGCAAACGGTTCGCTTTCCGGACCACCCAGCAGGATTGCTTCTCCCTTAGCAGGGAGAAAAACTGCTCCCTTTTCAAACTGCGGACACCAGCCTGTTACATACCACCCGTTCGCAATATTCAGTTCATCGTAATAAATCAAAGCAGCATCAAGCCCGCCTTTCTCTAAGATCGCGCGGACCTTTTCCATTCTCCTGTCTGTTTCTCCCTGATTAAAATATGACATTACAAAACCTCCTTTTCTTCTCCCTGATTAAAAAATACCAGTTCCATCGGCCATTCTTTCCTGCCGGCTGTTTCCTCGATATAGACAAATTCCTCCATCCTGTCCCTCCAGTCTGCGTAGACTTTACTGGAATCAAGAACTGCCTGCATCCTTTCTTCATCGTCTGTCTCATAATAAGCAAACAGCTTCCTTCCCAGATTCCAAATGGAATAATTCCGGATTCCCGCCTCATTAAGCACTTCACGCATTTCAGGCCATATGTTTTCATGTGCCTGAATATAAGCCTCTCTCTTGTTCTCTCTTACTTCAAAATATATTCCCGTTCGTTTCATCACTTTGCACCTGCCCTGTTTTAACCGTATCTGTCCCCGGCTAGAACCACATCCATCCCAGAGATTCTACCCCCAGATAAACCGGCCTTTCTTGTCTCCTGTCAGGGTACAATCTGTTTAATATGCACCTCTTCAGTTCATGATAAGGAATCATACAGGATGCTGTTCCCGTCTCCAAAACCGGGTTCACATCAAAATAATTTTCACGGATTATTTCAAACTCTCTTTCATTATCCAGATACATTTTCCTTAAGCAGTCCTGTTTTTCCTCTTCTGACTCTGCTTCCTCAAACTTCAGTGACTCCAGAGCCATATCATATATGATTCTGCTGCGCATCACAGAAATCTTCCATTTCTTGAAGTGCAGTGCAAAGTCATAGTTTCTCTTATCAGAACGTAATTCTTCTATAATATGGTCCAGCTTCTGCATGAGATCCGGATAAAGCCTGACAGCCTCCTGAATCCGGGGTATATCTCTTTTTTCAACTTTATTTTTTGCAAATGGGAATTCCAGTTCAAATATGTTCAGCTGGCTCTCGTGTATCGTAAACATGTTTGTCATAACGAAATAAATGTCATCCGCCAGATCCCCAAACACGGTCTCCAAAGCATATCTGTAAAATTCCTCTGTCTCTTTTTCACCGCCCCAGCCATAATATGCGTGGGCAAAGAAAGCCATAAAAAATCCATACCACTCAAACAGGTACCCATTGATCCCGGCCGCATGCATCCTGACAGACCCCTTATGCTGCCGGATATCCTCGTCAATATACTGTGTAATTGGTTCCTCTCCACAGCGCAGCCCATTGCATTTCAGCGGACGGATCAGTCGTCCCAGACCGGCCGCAAATCCAATTGCCTCGGTATCTCTTGCACGTATCCTTTCTCTGCCGAAGGCATGAATCCACTTCTCAAACTCACTCTCCTCAACATATTGTCCCGGTGCCCAGAATAATACGACATCATCCGGAATACTTGCCTTCATTTTAGCAATCAGTTCCTCCGGGCGCACAAGCGGAGGCTGTCTCCACGCCCGGATTCCAATCGTAATATCCGGCTTCGCTGCCTTTAGTTCCTCGTAAAGAATCTGGAGCAGCCAGGTATTTGCCGCATGGAGTGTCTCTTCCGGCGTACTGCATCCTTTCCAGAATGTTTCCCTGCACCTTTCACAATTACAATACCAGAATGCCTCCTCGCTTTCCTCAAAATCAATTCCGTCGAATCCCTGTGAGACAATACTTCTCATACTCTTCTTTAAATACTGGACCGTCCCCTCATCACTAAGGCACAGACTGTCAAAATCATTGATAAAATGGCTGTCCTTCTGCATTTTCATCCGTTTTTCCTTATGGGCATTCGAGTATCCCCCGCTATAGCTGTTCAGCCCAATGTACGCATAGAACCGGATCCCAAGCTTATGCCCGTACTCGATCAGCTGCGGCAGGAACTCTTCCGCAAGATTCGGATGCATATATTCGACCTCCACCCAGTTTTCACTCTCCGGATTCCACAGCTTCATCTTAAGTCCCCGAAGTTCTGCTTCCGGATACCCCTCCATACGAAACGGCCAGTAACCGTAAAGGCACATATTGAGCTGGTTCATCTTATAATCAGAACAGATATCCAAAAACTGTTTCCATTCCTTCAGGCCCCAGAGCTGCATATCAAAGCCGAATCTTCCGTAACCGGCATACCATGCAAAAGTCACGGACAGGCTTCTGTACTCTATGGAAGGCCAGTCTGCTGCACATATCTGCGGCAGATAAAACTGCTCACCGCCTTCTAGCAGCTGTTTCACCGTGGACAGTGCATATGCAAAGCCTTCCTGTGTATCTGTAAAGACCCGCACCTCGTCTTCTGTAATATCCAGCAAATACCCCTGCCTGGAAAAGAGCTCTGCCGATTCTTCTGGTATGCTTCCTTCCATTTCGTGAAGCTCCATACACACATCCGGGAGCTTTCTGGCATCTTCCAGATTCCTTAAGATTATCTTGATAGTATCATGCCCGCACTCCAGCTCCTCATAATTCCACAGCTTTAAGTGTAGAATCTCTTCTGCTTCCTTCCCAAAAGGTACCCCGGCAGACAAGGAAACTCCTGAAAATGATTTTGTGTACCCCCTCTTTTTCCTGATCTGCTTTACTTCCGGGATTATCTGTTTCATGTTCTCACCTCCGCTTCTTCCATAATCTCTTCCCATGTAATGTCGTTATTAATCGGATACACTCGTTTCTTCAGATTCTGATAATCGATCTGTGTAAAATCGTTGCTGCTGATTCCCGGCGTCATGGCAAAAATAAAACGGTTTGATATTTCCCTTAATTTCGGAAACAGATATCCCATCTTTATCACAACGACCTGATAGTCTTCCGGCCGTATGCCCATTTTTTTGAAGTGTTCCGGTGTCGTAAATGCAGCACGTGCATTTGTGAGCACAATATCCGTATTCCCACAGCTCACTAAGACCCCCTCACCAACCTCATCTCCTGCCCAGCCATAGACGATTCCTTTTTTCCTCAAAATAACCCGGCATGGCGTTTCTATTTCCTGTTTCTCACACTGTCCACGGCATAACACGATATCCCGGCTTTCGCCTACTTCTGATTTCAAAAGCTCATCGACCGCCTTCCGGGCGTGAATCCCGCAGATCAGGACGCCTTTCTGATTTTGTTCCAGATATTTTCTCAAAAGAAGAGTTCCCTCCCCGTCTGCCCCGGCCGTTGTATTGTCCCCGGAATCTGTGACAAAAAGAATGCCCTCCTGATTCTGAAGTGACTCTTCCACTGCCTGATCTGTGTTCATTGCCTGGTCAATCTTAAGATTCTCCCTTCCATCCCAGAAAGTCTTTGCGAGCTTTACTGCCGCTTGAAAACTTTTCTGCCTGTCTGTACCGGAAATCACTGCACAGTTTCCTGTATATGGTGAATCATACCAGGGCTGTCCGTTGAAAAATGCGCAGGATATCACCTCTTCCGACGCATCCATATGTTGTAAATATTTTGTGATAGTAACAAATGGTTCTTTGTCTGTTGTCGCGGCATCCCCTCCTAAATATGGTACCCGGACAAATACCGGTGCCGGGCATATGTGCCTTTTGATGCACTTCAGCAGTGACTTTGCGGCCCGCCTCTCCGTATCATCATGGTCGACATGAGGGGCTGTCCGAAATCCCTGGATGGCATTGACAGCTTTAATAAATCCGTCAGAAAGATTGGCATGATAGTCAAGTGCCACAGATATCGGGACCCCGTCACCAACCACTTCACGGATCGACTTCACAAGCTGCTCTTCCCCGCTCCCCAGTCCTTCTACATACATCGCCCCGTGGAGATATAGGTAAATTCCGTCTGCGTCTCTATTTTTCTGTATAAGTTCTATGAAAATTGTACGGTAATGCTCAAATGCTTTCCGAGATACCATCCCGCCCGGCAGGGCACTTGCATAGAGCAGCGGGACAACTTGTGCTCCTGCTTCGCAAAATACCGGGGTAGCCGCCATCTTTTCAAGCAGCGCATCCCCTGTAAAAACCTCAAAATCTTCTGTTTCTGTTCTTTGTCTGCAAAACGTATTTGCTTCACATTGAAACGAACCTTCCAGTATTTTCATCTGTCTTTTCCTTTACTGATTCTTTGGGAGTGTCATAAAACCTTCTTTAGTTTCCTGAACGAAGATCCATGAATTTCTGTGCCTCTTCCTTCGTGCTGACTGGTACATAATCCGCGAGTATTTCTTTCTTCGGGGCATTTCCGTCCAGTATGCTTACCATCTCTTCTACGGCAAGCTTGCACTCTTCCTCGCAGTAATCAACAACGGTTGCTGCCATTTTCCCGTCCATAACCGCCTGAAGTGCTTCAGCATCTCCGTCAATCCCGACAATCTTAATCTCTGTTCTGTTTGCTGCCTGACACGCGTTTAACGCACCTAACGCCATCTGGTCGTTATGGGCTACGATCGCATCGATCTCTCCTGCCGGATATTTTGCCAGCCAGGCCTCTGTTACAGCCATCGCCTTATCCTTTGAGAATTCTCCTGACTGTGACTCTACAAGTTCAATGTCAGGATAGTTTTTCAATTCCTCTGCGATTCCCGCTCCTCTGTTAATCTGTGCCGTATGCCCGATAACGCCCTGAATTTCAAACAGCTTTCCTTTTTCATCTATCGCATCTGCAATCAGGTCCATTGCCATAATACCGGAGGACTTTACGTCTGTGCCTACGAATGTGGCGTAATCTTCGTTTTCCGTATAAGAGATAAACTCGACCAGAGGAATTCCGGCATTTTTACATGCCTCCACTGCGGATGAACTTCCTTCAAAGCTTAAGCAGTTCAGAAGAATACCGTCTACACCCTGTGCAATCATTGTATCGACGTCACTGAGCTGTTTTTCCACAGAATCCTCGCTGTCCACCATGACAAGTTCTACCTGGTCCATATCATCATCCAGTTTATTGAGTGCATTTACCATGTTTTTAATAAACTCATACTTCCAGGCCTGTGTGGATACACCGATCTTATACACCTTTCCACTGTCTGGCCCGTCCTCACTTTTACTGTCCGTACCTTTGTCATCCACGCTGTCATTTCCGGAATCCTTTGAATTTCCACATCCTGCCAGCATTGCCATAACCATTGCTGCACAAAGCAGCAGACTCAATAATCTCTTTTTCATAACACGGCTCTCCTTTTCTAATTCTTCTTTGTTTTCATGTCCAGTAACACTGCGACGGCAATAATGATACCCTTGATAATCTGCTGATAGTAGGACGACACTCCCATAAGAATCAGTCCGTTGTTGAGAACTCCGATTATCAGTGCGCCAATTATTGTTCCGCCTATCTTGCCAACACCGCCTGTCATACTTGTCCCGCCTACTATGACGGCCGTGATCGCATCCATCTCATACCCCGCTGCTGCAGTCGGCTGTCCGGATGTAATTCTCCCGGCGAGCACGATTCCTGCAATACCACACAGCAGCCCGTTTAGTACATAGGTACAGAATTTGACCCTCGCTGCATTAATTCCTGAAGCAATCGCAGCATTTTCATTCCCTCCCACAGCATATATATGGCGTCCGTATTTTGTTTTGTTCAAGACAATCCAGATCACAACAGCCACGATAAAAATAACAAGCACTGGTGTCGGGATACTTAAACCGCCTGTCTTATTCGGGTCCCAAAGATATCCGTTGCCGATCTTGATATAGGCAGCATTAGATATCGTATGCGGAACACCATCCGCAGCCAGAAGCGCAATGCCCTTTGCAATGGACATCGTCGACAGAGATGCAATGAATGGGGCAATCCGCATCTTAGCAACCAGAAGTCCTGTCCACATGCTCATTACTGCCGCAGCAATAATCCCAGATAACAGAGCCGGCAGCAGCAGATCCGGATATTTTTCCAGAATCATGGCTGACACCACTCCCGCAATTGCGGCCAGCGGCCCGATAGAAAGGTCGATTCCCCCGGTGATAATAACCAGTGTCATCCCGATTGCCAGAATGCCGTTCGTGGAGATCTGCCTGAAAACTCCTATAATATTGGACATTGTCAAAAATGTCGGGGAAGCAATCGCAAATCCGATACACATCAGGAGGAATATCCCCATTAAGGCATAGCTTCTGACATATAATGCAATATTCTCATTACTTAGTACCGATTTCTTATTCTTCATTGTTCACATACTCCTTCCCGCCCAAAGCACACGCAAGTATCTCATCCTGAGAATATTCACCATACCGGAATTCTCCTTTGATCCTGCCTTCTCCCATTACCATGATCCTGTCACTCATCCCCATCACTTCCGGAAGCTCCGAGGAAATCATAATAATCGCCATTCCTTGTTTTGCAAACTCACACATCAGAGAATGAATCTCTGCCTTTGCCCCGACATCAATTCCGCGGGTCGGCTCATCCAATACCAGAATCTTCGGGTTTTGTATCAGCCATTTGGAAAGCACAACCTTCTGCTGGTTGCCGCCAGACAGATTTCCCGCAAGCTGGTTCATACTGCTCATCTTTACTGATATCTTCCCTGCAATATCCTTACACTCTTTTTCTTCTTTCCGGCCGTCAAGAAACAGCTTTCCTGCAAACCTGTCCAGATTTGGCAGAGCTATATTTTCCCGGATCGACCTGCAAAGCACCAGTCCATACTCTTTCCTGTCCTCTGTCACCATCGCAATCCCCGCCTCGATTGCCTGATGGGGATTCTTGATATCCCGTGTCTTTCCGTCTACAATGATCTCACCGCTTTCATAGGGGTCCATACCGAATATGCTCTTAAATACCTCGCTTCTCCCTGCACCGACCAGTCCGTAAAAACCAAGGATCTCTCCCTTTCTGACATGAAATGAAATATCAAAAAAACGCCGGGAATTAAAATGTTTCACTTCTAACACAGGTTCTTTAATCTCCACAGGTACTTTTGGAAAGATATTGGAAAGCTCACGTCCAACCATCATATGGATCAGGGTGTTTTTATCAATCTCACCCACTCTCTTTGTATCAATATATTTTCCGTCCCGCATGACAGTAACTGTGTCCGCGATCTCAAATATTTCTTCCATGCGGTGTGATATGTATACGATCGAAACCTGTTCCTTTTTTAACTCCAGAATCTTTTTGAAAAGAACTCTTATTTCATCATCTGTCAGTGAAGAAGTAGGTTCATCCATGACGATCAGCTTTGCCCCTGATGAAACAGCCTTCACAATTTCAATCATCTGCATCTTTGCAAGGGAAAGCCCCCTCATCTTTGCACCGGGCCTGATATCCAGTTCAAACTTCTTTAAAAGTACTTCAGCTTCCTCCTCCCCTTTCTTCCTGTCCACAAAAATGCCCTTTCCCCTTGTAAACTCTCTGCCAAGAAATATGTTCTCTGCCACTGTCATATCTCTTACGGGATTCAATTCCTGATAGATCATTGCAATCCCTTTTTTCAGTGCCGAGGCCGGATTTTCCACATGGATCTCCTCTCCGTTGAACCAGATATGCCCCTTGTCAGGCGAGAGCAGCCCATTTAGTACTTTCATCAGCGTTGACTTGCCTGCACCGTTTTCTCCCATCAATGCATGAATCTCTCCTCTTTTCACGGTGATTGCGGCTTCATCCAGTGCCCTGACCCCGGGAAATGCCTTACAGATCCCTTCCATCTTTAATAGCTCTTCTTGCAAATTCTTCACCTCATTTTCCCTTCCTTTTCAATTTCTGCAAACGTTTACATATTTTGGTAAAAATTTTGCTGGAAAACGTTTATGGAGTTGATCCCCCATAAACGTCCTCCGGCATCCCTTTCGCTTACCTCTTAAATCAGCCCAAAAGCAGGAAACCGTTATATCTTCTTTACACTTTGCCCCACTACAATAGACGGTCTTAAAAGTATCTGCTGCGGCACCCGCTTCTCCTCTTCCTTTTCCTCCAGACGCTTAAGAAGCAGTTCTCCTACCCGGCTGCCGATCAGATTCTCAGGCTGCCGTATCGTCGTGATACTCGGACTGATCAGCTGAGCTTTATCCTGTACATCAAAGCCGACCAGTGAGATGTCTTCGGGGATACGGAGTCCATATTCCCGAAGTGCTTTAATAGCCCCAAAGGTCATCTTTTCAGACGTTACATAAACAGAGGTAAACGGATGCTCCTCAATGTTCTGAATTAACTTTTCCATACACCTGAATCCGTCATTCTCCTTATAATTCCCATACTGTATCAAATGTTCGTCCACAGGCACCGCCCGTCTGTTAAGAGCGTTCAGATATCCTTCACGCCTTGCAAAACCAGTCGTCTCCTTCACGGAACCGATAATCGTGGCAATCCGCTCATGTCCCTGTTCGAACAGATAATCAACCGCCATGCTGCTGGCCTGCACATTATCAATCGTAACCGAGTCAATCCCCTGAAGTTCCGGTATATTATCTATAAAAATTACAGGAAGGCTGGGAAGGTACTTCTTCACATTACATCCTGAAAGATCTACTGTTGCAAACACCAGGGCATCTATTCTTTTCTGCTGCAGAAGTGACAGATATTTCTCTTCATTCTCTTTCTTCTCGTTTGTGTCGGCTACGATAATCGTATATCCCTTTGGTGAAACAATCTGGTCAATCCCTTTTATAATCTCCCCAAAAAATGCCTCGCAGATATCAGGAAGGATAACGGCTATAGTCTTGGTGGACTGAAGCTTCAAAGAACGTGCTACTTCGTTGGGAACATAATTATATTCTTCCAGTGCTTCAAGTACCCTTTTCCGGGTCTCTTCCTTCACATACTCTTTATTATTAACCGCCCTCGATACTGTCGCAACTGACATATTTAATTTCTGGGCGATATCCTTTAACGTGCTGGATTTCATAAGTTCCTCCTCTTGCAAACGTTTTCTGATAACGTTTACAATTTGAGATTAACACCTTTTATTTTATCTGTCAATACATATCCCCATCTCAGATTCTTTTTTGTAAAATATACACAAAAACATCGTATTATTTTCTGTTATTTTTCTTTTACTTTTGTTATTATCTAATATTTGTATCTGCGACAGATGCACATCTGTAAATAGTAACGCCCCACATCAAGTATATGGGGCGCATACATTTATACACAACTTAACTATTAATTTCCTTTTGCAAGTCCTTTATCTCTTTCTCCGTTAAAATAGTCACTACCGCTTTAACCTGTTCCAAAGAAATCCCATTAGACAGCATCCTTTTTACAATCTCGATTTCATTTTCTTTAGCGGCTTTCTTGGCAGTTTTTTCAGAGTCCTCTTTTGCCTTCTTAGCGGCCTTCTCTGCCGCCTCCGCAGCTGCTATAGCTGCCTTCTCCGCAACCTCCGCAGCCACTTTTTTCCCATACTCAATCTTTTCTTCTTCGAATAATTTCGATACCTTTGTCAGCATAATCCATTCCCTCATTTTCTTAGAATCTTCGTTATCTATCACCTTATCTGCAAATACCAGTATACCGGCAAGTATGAAGACCTGATCCTGTTCGTCCTCCACCTGCTTCGCCAGATCGAAGCAGCGCCGGATGCACGCTTCTTTCTCTTCCTTCCCCCGATGTGTCAACGGGAGGATTATAAACTGCATCTGTTCCTCCGCCGTTAAAGGCTCGCCGCGGTTAAGCTTTTGTCTGATTCCATCTTCAATCTTTATAGAATCCAGCTCCATCAGGAATGCTTCCTCCAGCTGAAACTGCAGACAGCCGATATCCAGACATGGCCTTGTCTGCCCCGGATCTATGTCCGCCGTGTAAATCACGATCATACGGATCCTGCGCATGATATTGTCCTCCGTCATACTTCTTTTTAAAGTACGAATAATATAATTCAGATACTTTATCTTATCCGCATCTGCATATGAACTCTCATAATCAACCAGTGCAAGTGAACCATCCTCCAGTAAAAACAGGTTGTCCAGCCGCAGTTCGTTTGCCTCTATCACAGGCAGGTTCGTGGGAAGTACCTCTACAATCCGGGGCACCTTCACCCCGTAGGCAGCAAATGATTTGTCTGAAAAATGTTCAGCCAGATACTTTGCCGCAATGTCTTTGTTCTGATACGCAACATGATTTTCTTCTGACATAAATGTCCTCCTTCTTTCCGGTGGATATGCCAGATGCCACGTAAAATGTACTCTCCTATCTTTTATTATATACACGGGACCGTGCTGTTTCAATCTAGTATTACCATACAAAAGGTCCAAAATTGTATATGGTGGCATAAAGTGGAGGACATCTGGACACTGACCATATTCACCTTATTTAGTTTTTAGTTCATCAAAACTGGTAATTTCCGGCTGAACCGCCAAGGAAATCAGATTTATCTTCTACACCATGTAAAAAATAAGATTCAGACCTTAGAATTTTATGAATAAAACGGTCTGGGATTTTGATGTGAAGTCAGTATAGCACTGCCTGGTGTTTTATACAAGACAAAGTTTCCGCTATTGGATGCCCTGCATCAAATTGAAGCAGGGCCAACAGTGGAAATCAAGTTTTCACCATTCCCTATTTAACAGCATATACTCTTATTCTGCGAAATGTTTCAAAGCAACTACCATCCTTCTGATGTGTCTTTTTAATCATTTCTTCAACTACTTCTTGTCGAAAAGTATTTTTCAAATCATCTGGAAGATATTGTAAAAATGGAACAATGCTAGGCTGATCTATCCATTTTATCATTTCAGAAGAATCTGAAAAGAATCTGTCTCTATTTATTTCAGAAATTGAAGTTTCAGAAAAACCAATCGAAGAAACCAGATTTTCATATTCAGATAATGATGGCATATACCACGGCCACTCGAAATTTTCAAAATTTTGTGTATATCTTTCATCTTTTATTTTATTTTGAACAACCTCAAAAAAATTAGAACAATTACCAGAAGCTCCAAAGTCCCATAATATAACCCCATTCGTTTTTAATGCTTTATAAGCTTTTCTTAAAAGTTTATTATGGTCTTTTATCCAATGCAATGCAGCATTAGAAAAGATAATATCAAATTTATCTGCAAAAGACAGATTGTTAATATCCATCTGTATAAACTCTAGATTGATTTTTTTAATTTCTTTCGCTGTTTCAATCATTCCTGTGGAAGCATCAATACCTATAACTTTTCCATTAGGCACAAATGATGATAATTGTTCTGTAAGGATACCATCTCCACAACCTAAATCTAAAATAGTTTCATCTCCTTTTAATGCTAACTGGGAAATCAATTCTTTTCCCCATTCTTTTTGATGTTTAGACGATTGCTTATATTTCTGACCATCAAATTCAAATATTTCCATAATACGTCCTCCTTGTTTTGATTGAATTATACTATTCGCAATGATATAATTCAAATATATGGTTTTTATATAATATATAAATCAAATTTATAGGAGAATATATGGATACATTTGATAATTTTTCTAAATATAAAATATTTCTTTCTGTTGCAGAGAATGGCAGTATCTCTAAATCTGCCAATCAACTATTTATATCCCAGCCTGCTATAAGCATTGCGATAAAAAAACTTGAAGATAATCTTAATACCACGCTATTTATAAGGAAATCAAAAGGTGTCGAATTGACAGAGAGTGGACGAATATTATATGACAGTGTAAAAAGGGCATTCAATATACTGTCAGATACAGAAAACAGCCTCAGATTCCCAGAAAGTACAGGACAATTACGAATTGCTTCCAGTAACGTATTATGTAAATATTTTTTAATTCCTTATCTTAAAGCATTCATCTATTCATATCCAAATACTGATGTTTCTATTACCTGCACTTCCTCAGCAGGAGCGTGTGCAATGCTTAATGAATGCAGCATAGATTTAGCTCTGGCAGCAAAGCCCGAAAATATAGGTGATGCCAATTACTATTCTCTGGGAAAAATTGAATATATATTTGTTTGTACTCCCTCATATTTTGTCAGATTGAATTGCAGGAATGATGAAATATTTGAATATGGAAACATCATGCTTCTTAATAAAGATAATATTTCCCGCAGGCATATCAACGCATATTGTGCCCGAAATAATATATATCCATCTCACATTCTCGAAGCGAATGAAATGGACGTATTGATTGAATTTGCTAAAATGGGCATAGGAATATCCTGCGTTGTAAAACAATTTGTTATGTCTGAGTTAACATCTGGAATTCTAACAGAAATAAAACTGTCGAATCCAATCCTGCCTCGTGAAATAGGTTTTCTATACAACCGGTTAAAACCTTTTAATGATAATATCCGGAAATTTATAAACACAGGTATTAACAGCCTGGATGACGTTACCGGGTGCATCTGAAAGGAGTAAACCAGCCGGTTATTTTGTGAAAGATTTCCCATGCGTAGAATTGAAACTCTAAGACAAGTCTGCTATAATGGAGAAGTATTAAAAAGAGCCGTAAAACGGCAAGGAGGGTACATATATGAAAGTCATTGAAGGTTATATGCCGTATCTGGGGTACAAGACTTACTACCGCATCGTTGGGGAATGCAAAGGTAACAAGAAGCCGCTTGTTTTACTGCACGGCGGTCCTGGCTCCACACACAACTATTTTGAAGTACTGGACAGACTTGCTGAGGAAGGACGCGCTATCATCTCCTACGATCAGATCGGCTGCGGTAATTCTTACGTGGACGGACATCCGGAGCTTTGGTGCTCAGAGACATGGGACAATGAGCTGATCGAGCTGAGAAAGCATCTCGGACTGGACGAAGTGCATCTGTTAGGACAGTCATGGGGCGGAATGCTGGCAATTGAATACCTCTGCGATTACAAACCAGAAGGTGTTAAGTCAGTTATCCTTTCCAGTACACTTCCGGCTGCTGAGCTGTGGGCTCACGAGCAGCACCGTATGATTAAGTTCATGTCACAGGAAGATCAGGATGCGATCGCAAAGGCTGAAGAGACAGGTAATTTCGATGATCCTGCATATCTTGCTGCTAATGAGAGATTCATGCTGCTCCACTGTGCAGGTGAAGTGACAGAGGATTCTCCGGAATGCCTGCGCCGCCCGAAGAAATCCGGTACTGAAGCTTATGTTGCGGGATGGGGACCGAATGAGTACAACCCGACAGGAAGCCTCGGCGGATGGGAGTACCGTGATAAGATTGGCGATATCAAAGAACCTGCCCTGATCATCAACGGAACAAATGACCTTTGTACACCGTTTGTAGCAAAGACAATGTATGACCTGATCCCGAACTCCAAATGGGAGCTGTTTGACGGATGCAGACATATGTGCTTTGTAGAAGAAAATGATAAGTACTGCAAGCTCGTTAGCGAATGGATGGAGAAGTACGACTAATCAGTGATCTGATTGGGACAGCTTTTCAAAAAAGAACGGGAACTTTCACCTAAGACTATATGGTGTAAAGTTCCCGTTTTTCTTTGTTTTTAGAATACCCGGTATTTATTCATTTAAACAAATACCGGATAACTTTCGGCTATGACCGTTACTCATTACGCCTGCATTTCATCTCTTACTTCTATGAAAGATTTTACAATGTAATCAATATCTTCCTTCGTATGAGACGCGCATACCTGTGTCCTGATTCTTGCTTTTCCTTTCGGTACTACCGGATAGGAGAATGCTACTACATAGACTCCTTTTGCCATCATGCGGGACGCCATCTCGGTTGCCTTGCGCTCGTCATAGAGCATAATCGGCACGATCGGGTGTACTCCCGGGATAATGTCAAACCCAGCCTCTGTCAGCTTCTCACGGTAGTATGCAGTGACTTCTTCCAGATGATCTCTCAAAGAGGTATCCGCTTCAAGGATTTTGAAGACTTCCATACTTGCCTTTACGATCGCCGGTGCCAGAGTATTGGAGAAGAGGTACGGGCGGCTTCTCTGGCGGAGTAAGTCGATGATCTCTTTTCTTCCACTTGTGTATCCGCCTGATGCCCCGCCTAATGCCTTGCCGAGCGTTCCCGTGATGATATCAACTTTATCTGTCACCCCGCAGTACTCTGCCGTCCCGCGTCCTGTCTTTCCGACGAAGCCTGCTGAGTGGCTGTCATCTACCATGACAAGTGCATGGTATTTCTCTGCTAATTCGCATACGCCTTTTAAGTCGGCAATGATGCCGTCCATTGAAAATACACCGTCTGTCGCAATCAGCTTGATTCTCGCGCCCGCTTCATCGGCTTCTTTCAGTTTTGCCTCCAGGTCTTCCATGTTGTTGTTTTTATAACGGAAACGTTTTGCCTTGCACAAACGTACCCCGTCGATAATGCTGGCATGGTTCAGCTCGTCACTGATGACCGCATCGTCCGCTGTCAGGATCGTCTCGAAGAGACCTCCGTTGGCATCAAAACAGGAGGAGTACAGTATCGTATCTTCCATTCCAAGGAAATTGCTGATTGTCTTTTCCAGCTGTAAATGGATGTCCTGTGTTCCGCAGATAAAACGTACGGATGACAGGCCGTAGCCTCTTTCGTCATATGCCTGCTTTGCAGCTTCGATAATCCTCGGGTCGTCGGCCAGTCCAAGATAGTTGTTGGCGCACATATTGATTACTTTTCTGCCGTCTTCCAGACTGATCTCTCTTCCCTGAGGTGAACAGAGGGGAGTTTCATTCTTTAACAGACCGTCGTCTGTAATTCCTTTGATCTCGTTTCTGTAAATGTCTAATAAGCCGTTCTTCCATTGTTCCATTTCCAAAATCTCCCTCTTTTATTATCGTTCTTCGTGAATATGGGTCCAGTCCAGGACTACCTTGCCTGAATTGCCGCTGTTCATGGCTTCGAATCCTTTTTCGTAATCACGGATGTCGAATCTGTGTGTAATGATCTCGCTGATGTCAAGACCACTCTGGAGCATGGTCGTCATCTTATACCATGTCTCCCACATCTCTCTTCCGTAGATTCCTTTGATTGTCAGCCCGTTGAAAATGACCTTCTCCCAGTTGATGCGGGCATCTGCCTTCTGAAGTCCCAGAAGCGCAATCTTTCCGCCGTTCTTCATGTGGTTGACCATGTCATTGAAACCGGCCTGGTTTCCGGACATCTCAAGCCCTACATCAAAGCCCTCTTTCATACCGAGTTCATGCTCTACATCTTCCAGCTTTTCTTTCCCAATGTTCACAGTTCTGGTTGCACCAAGCTTTTTCGCAAGTTCCAGACGGTATTCGTTCATGTCGGTCACGACTACGTGTCTGGCTCCTACATGTCTGCTGATTGCTGCCGCCATACAGCCGATCGGTCCGGCTCCTGTGATTAACACATCTTCCCCAATCATGTTGAACGCCAGAGCAGTATGTACTGCGTTTCCGAGCGGGTCAAAGCAGGAATATAACTCTTCCTCAATGGATGAACTGCATCTCCATACATTCTTCGCCGGTATTACCAGATACTCGGCAAATGCTCCGTCGCGGTTCACGCCTACGCCCTGCGTGTTCCTGCACAGATGCGGCAGTCCTGCCAGACAGTTCCTGCACTTCCCGCATACGATATGGCCTTCCCCTGAGACCATCTCGCCGATCTTAAATCCTTCTACATTCTCCCCGATCTCAACGATCTCCCCGACATATTCATGTCCGGCCGTGAGACCGATCGGAATTGTGTTCTGTGCCCACTCGTTCCAATTATAAATGTGTACGTCGGTTCCACAGATTGAAGTCTTATGGATCTTAATCTTGACATCGTTCTTCCCTGTTGCGGGGATTTCCCGCTGTCTGAGCCACAGGCCCTGCTCCGCCTTTTCCTTGACCAGTGCCCACATCAGATTTCCATTTTGCTCCATTTGAAAAACACCTCTCTTTCTGCAAATTGCCTCTTTTATGAAAATACTCCGGCATCCTGCCGTTTATGTATCCCCTTCAGGCAGTCTTGCTACGCCCTATATTATATCACGAATCTTTTTCCCGTGAAAGACTTGATAAATGATTCTGTCCGCTTTCTATCCGCGGATTGGTTCGAATATTGGTTCCTCTTCCTCCAGTTCGATACATACCGCGTATTTTCTCCCGCGTTTCAGGTCAGCCGGGAGGTCTACCTCAACCATACTGTCTCCTTCGCAGATTTTTCTTGCACGGCATACAAGCTTCTGCCCATCTCTGACCAGATATGCACCCTTTACCCTGTTGGCAACATTGAGAAGTTCAATCCTCATCTGGGGCCTTAACACATGTACATAGAGTTTATGGTCCTTTCGGGTAAGCTGGGCCCATTCCAGATCGTACGGGTACAGATCGACACGTTTCGTGCCGAAAATGGCTTCTGCATTCTCCCTGACATATTTTCCTACTTCACTTAGAATCTCACAGGATCTTTCCGGCACCTTACCTGTCCCGTCCGGTCCGATATTCAGCAGATAGTTGCCGCCCCTGCTTACAATCTTTAAGAGGAGCCTCAGGATATCGTCCGGCTCTTTCCAGTTCTCGTCATCTTTGTTAAATCCCCATGTGTCATTCAGTGTAGCCGGTACTTCCCAGTCACCTTCATATGGGAGCCTCGGAATAAAATTATCTCCGGTGGAAAGATATTCTCCCAGGCCGTTTCCGATTCTGCCACTGATAATACATGCAGGCTGGTATGATTTTACAAGTTCGATGAGCTCCCGGGATTCTTCCTCTTTCATATCCATAGGAGTATCAAACCAGAGTATCGAAATCTCCCCGTATTCTGTAAGCAGTTCCTTTAACTGGGGAATACACTTGTTGTCCATATACTTTCTGAAATTCTTATGACTGTTGTCTTTGCCGTATGCATATCCGTCCGGATCATCCCAGTCCTGTGCCTGAGAATAATACAGACAGAACTTCATGCCGTATTTCCTGCATGCAAGCTGGAATTCTTTTAAGACATCCTTTCCGTACGGTGAAGCTTTCACAACATTGTAATCACTGCATTTGGAATCCCACATGGCGAATCCTTCATGATGTTTTGACGTGAACACCAGATACTGCATTCCCCATTCTTCCTTCGCACGCCTTACAATATCTTCAGCCGAGAAATTCTCCCCGCGAAACGACTTCGCAAGCTCCCTGTACTCTTCTGCTGGAATGTCAAGATAATTCATGATCCATTCCGCAATATGCTCTGTCTTCTGGCCTTTGTGCTCCCCTCCCAGAAGGGAATACAGTCCCCAGTGTATGAACAGGCCGTATTTTGCATCTTTAAACCATTTCTGCCTCGTGTCTTTCATGCTTTCTTCCTTTCTCTTCCTTTCACCACTTTCTGCCCGCCTTACTCCGGTTTTACATGTCCGGGCGGCGCTCCTAACTTGTCATACCGGTTGAGTGGTCCAACCAATTGTTCTATAAAGTTATCATACTCATTGTTTGTTCTTTTGTCAACATATTTGCCCTCATTTTTCCTCCATTTTTCTGTCCCGTGAGCCCCTATTTTCCATGATCAGAGTCTGGTCGATCAGAAGAATTTCATCACATGCCTTTGCTGCGGCTTCGGTATCCTTACGGCTGATCGCATCCAGCAGTTCCCGATGCCTTGCAACTGTTCTTAAGCACAGCTGTGTGGACTGCGGCAGGATGCTGTAATATTCATCAAATGCCTCTATCATTTTTTTAATCATCTGGGCCAGCATCTTATTGCCGGAAAGTTCTGATAAACGGTAGTGAAACTGTTTATCCGTGTCAGATTCAAAGACACCCCTCTGGCTGCTGTCCTCTATCCGGCCAAGCAGGCTCTCCAGTTCCTCTAAGTCTTTTGCAGCTACACGCTCTGCAACCAGACTGATAGCGTATTTTTCAAGCTCGGTTTTAATATTCAGCATTTCCAGATAGTTGATCTTAACAGATTCCAGATACAGGGAAGATTCCTCCTCGACGTGTGCAACATAGGTCCCGCTGCCGATCTGTGAAGAGATGATCCCCTGGTTCTCAAGAACCCTCAGTGCCTCACGAACAGTGTGGCGGCTGGTCTGGAAGCTTGCCGCGAGCTCCCGTTCAGAAGGGAGCTTATCCCCCGGCATCAGGTGGTTATTCTTGATATAGTCTGAGACTGCATCTGCTATCTTGGTATACAGCAGGTCTTTGGATACCGGTGTAATTAATGAAATCCCATTTTTCATGCATGCGTCCTCCCTTCGTCTTTCCCACGGTTATTATACAGGAACATCAATACTGCCATCACACAGATCACAGCATACCCCATCCAGCTTAACACGTCCGGAATCTGTCCGAACACGAAGAATCCCAGCAGTGCGGAGAATACAATCTGTGAATAATCATAGACGGAAATCTCCCGTGCCGGGGCATGGAAGTATGCCGCTGTAATGCTGAACTGCCCGCCTGCCGCACAAAGACCGGCAAACAGCAGATAAACAAGCTGCATGGCACTCATCGCATGATACTGGAAAATGAGGAACGGCAGCGTTACAACACAGGAAAATGTGGAGAAGGTGAATACGACAAACGGTCCCTTCTCCCCTTTCTCACCCAGCAGTCTGACATAAGTGTATGCCAGTCCGGCCGTGAGCCCGCCTAAGAGTCCGACCAGTGCCGCCGGGGACTGGAAAATATGTGCCGTCGGCCTGATGATCAGAAGGCTTCCCAGAAACGCCCCAGCCACAATTAGAATCTGCGGGGGTTTTATTTTTTCTTTTAATATAAAGAAACTGAAGATGATGACAAAAAACGGGGACATCTTATTCAGCATAGAGGCATCTGACAGGACCATCCTGTCAATCGCATAATAGTTGCAGAGTATCCCGACCGTCCCTGCTGCGGAGCGTAGAAACAGGTACTTGATATTTTCCCGTTTTCCGGAAAACCAGACCCTGTCCTTTTTTAAGATGGCGAATGCAAAGACAAGCGCCACCAGATTTCTGAAAAAGCTTTTCTGTACGGACGGCAGGTCACCTGACAGGCGTACGAACATATTCATAAGTGCAAAACAAAAAGCGGATAATACAATGTAAATAATTCCTAAATATTTTTTCTTCATATACCGTCTCCCACTCAATAGTCTGACCGGCATTTTCGGAGCCGATATATTATTATATGTTCTTTTTTGAATTTCTGCAACCCATTACAAAGGCATGGTCCAGAGGTCCGCTTCCTTTTCCTAAGTCAAGCATGGCCCTAAGTGCGCCTGACAGGTATTCTTTTGCCCGTTCAACAGACGTCTCCAGATCATATCCTTTTGCCAGATTTGAGGCTATCGCGCTGGACAGGGTGCATCCTGTTCCGTGTGTATTTGGATTTTCAATCCTTTTTCCCAAAAACCACCGTGTCCCGTCCTTCTGGTATAGCAGATCATTGGCATCGCAGGTCCTGTGGCCGCCTTTTAAAAGGACCGCGCATCCGTACCTGTGGTAAATGATTCCAGCAGCGTGCACCATGTCTTCTTCTGACCGGACCGTAAGGCCGGAAAGGACCTCTGCCTCAGAAATATTCGGGGTAACAAGTGCTGCCGCAGGGAGCAGCTTTTCTTTTAAAACAGCTTCTGCGTCTTCATCGATCAGCCTTGACCCGCTTGTTGAAATCATGACAGGGTCTGCGACGATGTTACCGGCCCGGTATTCCTTCAGTTTTTCTGCTGCTGCTTCTATGAGCCCTGCAGTGGGCACCATCCCGATCTTTACCGCATCTGGCCGGATGTCGGTAAAAATGCAGTCAATCTGCTTTTTTAAAAATTCCGGCTCCACCTCCATGATTCCTGCCACACCGGTCGTATTCTGGGCCGTCAGTGCCGTGACCGCACTCATGGCATAGACGCCGTTTGCCATCATCGTCTTGATATCCGCCTGTATACCCGCACCGCCGCTGCAGTCACTCCCTGCGATTGTTAATGCAGTCTTCATAGCCGTACTTCCTTTCTTATCCTGTCCGTTTATCATTGGTTTACCATCTTTTCAGACAGCCGCTTGAGATTTCTGGCCGCCTGTTCAATATCCGGCCGGGCAAACAAGGCGCTTACCACCGCGATTCCACACAGCCCGTTTCCCGCAAGCTGAAGTACATTGTCCTCCCCGATTCCTCCGATTGCAATGACAGGGATATCCACCGCTTCACAGATTGCCTTTACCGTGTCTCTTTTCACCTCTACGGCATCTGCTTTCGTGTCTGTCTGAAAAACTGCCCCGACCCCAAGATAGTCTGCCCCGTGTTCCTGCGCCCGCAGGGCCTGCTCCACAGTCCGGGCCGTCACCCCGATGATCTTGTCCTCCCCCAGTATCCTGCGCGCATCCAGGGCATCTATATCCTTCTGGCCGACGTGCACGCCGTCTGCATCAATCGCAGCTGCAATATCTGCATGGTCATTGATCACAAAGGGGACCTGATAGTTCCTGCAGACCTCCCTTATTTCTTTAGCCTCTCTGATAAAAGCCTCCTTATCCAGATATTTTTCCCGAAACTGGATAAAAGTAACTCCCCCTTTTATGGCTGCCCCGACCTGTTCTGCAAGCGTGGCGTCCCCAAGCCATGTGCGGTCAGTCACCGCGTACAAAAGCATGCTTTCCCTGCGGCACCTAGTCTTCTGCCCTTTAGCTGTTCCCAAAATCCTTTTCATACAATTCCTCCTTAATAAAAAAGCAGATATACCAAAACAGGTATATCCGCAAAGTCTGCTTCCATATCTCCCTACGTTGGCATTATCCAAATCAGGTTACGGGTCTAAGCAATATCAGCTTACTCTCAGCCTGCTTACGCAGGCTCCCCTTTTTCATATCATCGTTCTTAATTATACACTTTCCATCAATATTTTCAACCACAGACTCAATAGTTTTTAAGATTGTGAAACTCTGCCTGCCTCTATTTTCATTTCACACCGGTTCGAAAGTATGATATAATATCAGTCAAAGCGAATTGCAGTAGAAAGGAGGAGCATCCATGAATGAACCAGGCCAAAAAGTAAATAAGTCCGGGCATATCTATTTGGGGGTCATCCTGCTCACCCTTCTTATATATACTTTTTCAATCGTGTCCTCCTGTTTACAGAATGATGCACCATACAGCCGGTTTCAGGATTCCGGAATTCGTTCTTTTTCTGAAGACTGGTACATTGCCGACAGTTCAGGAACTATAACAACAATTCCCGAGATCAGTAAATGGAAAGAAGATTCTCAGGGGCCCGTGACATTTTCTAAAACACTGCCGGAACTCACAGACTATGACTGCCTTTTCATTGAAGTGAACTACACCTATATCAGAGTATTTGTCAATGATTTATGTATCTATGACTATTCTGCCGGCAAGATTAAGGCGCCATCAGGTATGACAGGACATTTTACTGCCCAGATTCCCCTGAATACAGACATGGGCGGACAGACCGTTTCGATTGAAGTCTATCAGCCTTACAAGCTTCTTCAAACCGGCTTGAATTCCATTAAACTTGGCACGGGGAGCGCTTACATCACAGACTATCTTTTTTCTCATATAGAATTGATTATAAGCCTGTTTTTTATGCTCATTACCGGCATATTCCTGCTGGCCCTTTATCTGTGGCAGAAGAACAGAGGCAGATGGGAGGGCTGCAGCATGCTGCGTCCCCTGGCATTTCTTCTTTTATTATCTGTAATCTGGGTTTTCACAGATTCCCAGCTGCCACAGTTATTCTGGAAGAACCCGGTCATTGTATGTGTACTCTCCTTTTATAGCTTTATGTCTCTGCCAATTCCTGTATTTTCATTTGTCGGTAAACTTTGCCCCGATAAATATGGCATACTGACCAGAGTACAATTCCTTCTGCTGCTTAATATAATGATACAGGGTGTTTTATTTTCACTCAATATCTTCAGTTTTGTAGAAATGCTCCCTGTTACACATTTCCTGATTGTATTCAGTGTAATTGTACTTCTCATATTCCTGTTGAAGCGTTACAGGAAGGACCGGTCGCCATATGCCCGGCCTATGCTGGCAGCTCTGATTGTGCTGATCGTATCAGCCTTACTTTCTCTGATTCAGTTTTACATATCGCCCCAGACGGACAACAGCCGGTTTCTGCGGTATGGCTTTTTGATGTTTATCGGAATCATGGTTTATATCTGTATCCGGGTTATGCTATCCTTCATGCATGATTACACAGAACACCAGATTCTCAAGGACCTTGCTTATAAAGATTTCCTCACCGGGGTTGAGAACCGTCTTGCGTTTGAAAACCTGATGGACGAAATGCGGGGGTTTGATATGCCTGTTCCTATTTCGCTTTGTTCTTTTGACCTCAATAATTTAAAAGTTACGAACGATACCTTCGGACATAAAGCCGGCGACATCATCTTAAAGGCGGCGGCCCTGTGCATTACAGATACTTTTCAGGGACTGGGACGGGTCTTCCGCATAGGCGGAGACGAATTTGTCGTGGTCATTCAGTCCCCGGGTGTGGATCTGCCCGGCCTCATTGAGAAACTAAAAGACCGGATCGACAGGGAAAATGAAACCTGTGAATTTTCCTTTTCCGTTTCTTCAGGATATGCATCATCTGAGGCCGCCTGTGGGAATGCCATGAATCTGCTGTTGAGGAAATCAGACATGGAAATGTACAAGGATAAGGCAGTATACCGGGAGCAGATACACAGGTGTATTGATGAAAATTAAACAGTAATGCAAAGGCCCCGGATACGCTCCGGGGCCTGTTTTATATCTGATTTAACTTCTTGTTCCTTGAAATGCATCTTCCTAAGAGCTCCATCATCTTATCTACGTCAATCGGTTTTGATAAGTGTCCATCCATACCGCTGTCCATTGATTTTTTCGTATCCTCATCAAATGCATTGGCAGTAAGTGCAATGATCGGTATTGATCTGGCATCCGCCCGCCGGGATGTCCTGATCCTGCGGGCAGACTCCAGACCGTCCATTACAGGCATACGGATATCCATCAGCACGGCATCGTACGTCCCAGTCTCTGCCCGGCAGTATGCCTCCAGCGCCCCAAGTCCATCAGATACACAGGTGACTGTGAATCCATGCATCTCGAGGATGGTCTTTGCGATCTCACTGTTCATTTCATTGTCTTCTGCTAAAAGAATATGGTATCCAGTAAAGTCCATAACCGGACCCTGCTGCTCATCCTGTTCATCCGTTTTTTTCTCTTCTTTTGCATAATCCAGTATCAGGGTAAAGAAAAATTCGGATCCTTTTCCAACTTCACTGCGTACTTCCAGTGTCCCGCCCATCATCTGAATGAGACGGCTGGATATGGAAAGGCCCAGCCCTGTCCCGCCGTACACAGCCGCCGTTGCAGAGTCTGCCTGTTCAAAGGCATTGAAAATACGCGACATCGCTGCCTCTTCTATTCCGATGCCGGTATCTGTCACGGAAAAACGCAGCACCGCTTTCGGCTCCTCTTCCAGTGTCTCTACGCGCACAACTACACTTCCCTGATCTGTAAATTTAATTGCATTTCCGATAATGTTGACCAGTACCTGATTCAGCCGCAGGCTGTCCGCTGCCAGACAGCATCTCTTACGATATTCATTTTCAAACAGCAGAGACAGATGCTTTTCTGCCGCCTGCACACGGAACATGGACTCCAAATTCATAAGCAGTTGGGGCAGATCCACGGCACTGTAGCCCAATTCCATTTTGCCGCTCTCAATGCGTGACATATCCAGTATGTCATTAATAAGCTCGATCAGGTACGTGTTGGCCGATTCGATTTTCTCCAGGCATTCCCGCGTCTTTTCCCTGTCACCGAGTACACTTTTTGCAATCGTTGTCATGCCGCTGATCGCGTTCATGGGAGTCCGGATTTCGTGGGACATTCTGGAAAGGAAATCCGTTTTTGCCTGACTGACCGCGTCTGCTTTTGATTTCATGATAAACGACGGGACAATCTTGACCAGTTCCTTCAAAAGCTTTCTCTGCTCTTTCGTCCACTCATACCCTTCCTGATCCACCTCGAAGCTCATTGAGCCCGCATATTCCCCGTAATTCCAGATACCCGCATGAAGGCAGGATGGAAAACGGGAAATTCCCTCTCTTACATTCTCCTGAGCCAGACCATCCTCATCATACATATGTGCACAGATATCAAAGTCTTCTTCCGAAGCATAAAAATCCTGCCCCAGCTGAAGGTCAGCCCTGTTACGTGCCCACTGATAGGAAAAGTGATAGCTTAAATAAGCTTTGCTTGCCTCAATAATCGAGACCCTGTCGAAATGGTAAGTCTTCCCAATTCTCGCAAGCAGCAGGAAAACTGCGTCATTCAGGTTCTTTGCCTTTCCTAGCAGATCGAGCGCAAAGGATACCAGATCGGCCGAAGCCGCAGGCCCTCCCGCCTCAATATCATTTACCAGATGTTCCTCTGTGTACAGCTGCGTTAAGAAAACCCCCAGTTCATTGGACGTATCCAGATAACATGCCGCCTTGCCCCTGTCATTTTCCTTTACATATTTCAAGGTACTCTCTGCACACCGGTAAAGCCCGTTGTAATCATCACAGACTTCGGTACTGCACATTCCGATGCTGACTGATACATGAACGTCTTTTTCCGTGTTCGTCAGGATATTGCTGACCAACCCTGCGATGCGCGGGCCGTTGACAGTGGCCTCACACTTATTGCTGTGTTTATAAAAAAGCATAAACTCGTCACCGCCGAGACGAACCTGAATATCATCCGGCCCGCTCTCCGCACGGAGGATGTCCGCGACCTCCTGCAGGATGGCATCTGCAAAAATACTGCCTTCCTTATGATTGATATCTTTGAAATTGTCCATATCAAGCAGCATCATGACCCCGTGGTCACCGGGTTCTCTGTTGTTTAAGAAGTCCAGAACACAGGCAATGCCGATTTCTTTTTTGTACAGCCCGGTAAGGCTGTCCCTTGAACGGGTCTCCAGAAGGGCCGCCTCTACTTCTTTCTGGCGGGTGATGTCCTCTACAATCCCAATCACAAGTCTGGGGGTTTTGTCTTCCTCACTTATAATTACAGACATGGTCTCCCTGCACCAGAAAGAGCCGTTCCTCCCCCGGAATTCACAGGAAGCTGTCTTAGCCCCCTTATGAATCTTCTCGTACATCTCATAAAAAGCAGGTCTGAATTCTGCGTCCACCAGATCCCTGGCGATACTCTCAGGCATATTCTCGTAAAGCTCCTGACACTGGTACATTTCGCATGTTCTTTTCGGTACCACACATTTTTCTGTCTCGGGATAGTAATAAAATTCACAGGTGGTCGTATGTTCCAGTGCGAGGTGGATGATCTCATTGCTGGCTTTTACCTGCTCCGACAGCCTGCTGCTGCGCAGTTCCGCTTTTTTCCGGGCATCAATATCAAGATATACACTCTGGATATATACATTGCCTTCTTTATCTTCCAGTACCTCCGCACTTCCGATGATCCAGCAGGGGGTGCCGTCCTTCTGGCGTACCCTGTACTCGTACCGCCTCATATCTCCGGGCTTCTGCAGGCCGCGTGCCTCCCGGAGAACCTGGTCACGGTCCTCCTCCACAACCAGGCCCGCCAGATCCCACTCTTTGATCTTCCAGAATTCTTCTTCCGTATAACCGAACAGACGGACTGCCTCCCTGTTCGCCCTTATGAAAACCACCCGGCCGTCAGTAAGCCGGTATTGTACGATCCCGCACAGAACTGACTGGAACAGATGGTCATACTGTCCTGCCTGCCGTTTCTGTTCTTCTGCCTGCTCCTCAAGGCGCTGCCTCGACTCTATTTCCACAGTAATGTCACGCACTACACTGAGGCAGATATCACGCCCGTCCTCGGAGCGCCCCAGTTTTCCTACATCATTCACCCAGATATAACTGCCGTCCTTTTTCCGCATCCGGTACTGCACTTCATAAGGCCTGTCCCCCAGACAGGCATCTGTCACAATACTTTCAACCAGCCCGCGGTCCTCCGGGTGTACACAATTAATCAGTTTACCATCAATGGCTTCTGTGTACTCTTCATATGTATATCCCAGATAATCCAGCAGAAAATCATTGATATAATAAAGAGGGAAATCCGGCGGCTCCATATAGGCACCCATCATTCCCCCGGGGATGCTCCTTCCTATAATGTCAAGTGCCCTGCTCCCCAGCTGGTATTCCATCTCGAAACGGCTGAGGCCTGAGGCCGGGAAGAATTCCCCTTCCTCCTGCCGGCTGTCAGGGGTTGACGCATGAACCGCTGCAATCCGGCATTCTTCATCCTTCTGTGACACACAGACCGCACTGACCCGGAACCAGATTATATCCGCGTCCATTTCGTCCGGATATACAGATGCTGTAAGCAGAACTGCGGCACAGCGTTCTGAGATCAGGACCTCTTCCAGACTTTCATATTCAATATGGCATGATCCCGGTGCCTGTGAGAACTCCATAAGCAGAGCCTGCTTTGCCTGTTCCCTTCCGTAAACCATTTCCGACCTGCCTGTCCCGACCCACTGTACCTCTTCTGTCAGGCAGTCCATTGTTGCTTCTATATCTCTCTGGGTCAGATACGCGTCGAAAAACCTCTTGACCGCTCTGACTGCATCTCCCGGCTGGATCATATCCCCACCTCTTTCTCAGGCTGGCTACAGCCTTGTTTTTCTGACTTTACGTATCTTCCCCTTGATTGGTTTCGCCTGCAGAGATTCTAACACCTGATTTCCTTTCCCGTTCAGAACTTCCACATAGCTTATGCTCTCCCTGATATCCACAATGCCGATATCGGACGCCTCCATCCCCTCAATACTACAGATCGTCCCTACAATATCTCCGGCACGCATCTTGGATTTACGACCGCCCCCGATTGACAGGCGGGTGATCCCTTCATTCAGGGCAGCTCCTTTTTTGGGTTTTGCTTCCGTTTTGATACGCTGGGATTTCCAGAATGCTTTTTCCTTTTCTTCCCCTGCCAGAGGCGACTTAATTACCGGAAGCTCCCTCCCTGTATACTTCTCCACCTGTTCCAGCATCCTTCTGTCATCAATAGTCACAAGGCTGACGGCCGTACCGCATCTGCCATTTCTGCCTGTCCGGCCGATCCGGTGCACATAGGTTTCCTTCCCGGTCGGGAAATCGTAGTTCACCACATGGGTGATCTGTTCAAAATCAATCCCCCTTGCCGCCACATCTGTTGCAATCAGAAAACGAAAACAACCCCTCTTAAATGCGTCTACTGTCTTCAGGCGCTCCCTCTGCTCCATCTCGCCGTGCAGCATCCCACAGAATATCCGCCTTCTCCGGAGCTTCTGGAAAAGGACATTTGTCATCTCCCTTGTACCGCAGAAAATCATGCAGCTCTGCGGGTTCTCGTCGATAAGGACATCAAGCAGGGTTTCATACTTGCGTTCCTGGTCTGTCTCATACAGTTTCTCAGTAATTACTGGTTCCTGCTCATTTTCTGCTTCCTGAAACACAAGATCTGCATCCGGGATATATCCATCGGCAAGTTCCTGAATCTCCGGTTTCAGTGTTGCAGAAAACAGCGATACCCTGCAGCCTGCCGGGACCAGAGAGAGAATCTTCTTCACTTCATCTATAAATCCCATGTCAAGCATCAGGTCCGCCTCATCTATTACAAGCCATTCTACTTTAGCAAGCTTCAGACTCCCTCTTTCAAGGTGATCCATCATACGCCCGGGCGTCCCTGTCACGATATGGGACTTCTGGCGCAGCGACCGGATCTGCTTGTCGATGGGAAAACCGCCGAACACTGCCACTGACTTCAGACGCTTTTTTCTTCCGATATGGAACAGTTCCTCGCTGACCTGAACTGCCAGCTCACGGGTCGGTTCCAGCACCAGTGCCTGGGGTGCATTTTCCTCCCAACTAATGTCTTCACAGACAGGGATGGCAAACGCGGCCGTTTTCCCGCTGCCTGTGGGGGCTTTTACGATAACATTCTTCCCCGCAAGCATAGGCGGAATCACTTCCCGCTGTATTCTGGTCGGTTCTCTGTATCCCAGACCGCTTAGTGCTTCCAGAATATCTTCTGAGAGCCTGTAATTGTTAAATTCATTTGTCATTCACTTTTTCCTTCTTCATTCCCGGCACTGCTCCTTCTTGCATGGATCAGTTCAGGAATGTTTCTATGATTACCGCCTCTGCCTCTTCCTCTGACAGTCCGAATGTCATGAGCTTTGTCAGCTGCTCACTATTGATCCTTCCGATCGCGGCCTCATGCACGATCTGGGCATCTACATGATTCGCATTGATTTCCGGGATCGAGCTGATCCGGGCCTGATCCATGATGATGGAATCACACTGCACATGGGCGTGGCACAGGGCATTTCCGACTGCCTTCGGGTGGAATACCTGTCTGGATGTCCCCTTCGCAACGGATCGTGAAACGATTCTGGCTGAACTGTTCTCACCATTTAACTGCACATCCATATTCGAAACCGCGGTCTGTGCCCGGTGCGTCATAAGCTTCTCTGTTACATACAGCTTCGCTCCCTCTGCCAGTTCGATAAAGCTTTCCCGCTCTGTGGAATCTACGCCTTTAATCTGCGTGGTCTCCAGCGTAAATACTGAATTCTCGCCCACATAAATCTTGGTGACAGGGTTCAGCACCTTATCCCCGCTTCCCGTTCCTTCCGCATAATGGTTCTCCACGTACTTCACATTCGCGTTCTTCCCTACATGGAAGGCGTGTATTCCGTCATGGCGGCTCTCGCTGCATCCGTCGTTATGGATTCCACAGCCGGCCACGATTGTGACGTCCGCCCCGTCTTCTATATAAAAGTCATTATAAACAACATCCTTCATGCCCGGCTCGGACATAACGACCGGTATGTGGACCTGCTCCTGTTCTGCCTCCCCACTGATATAAATATCAATCCCCGGCTTATCTTCTTTTTTTACGATCCTGATATGGCGGCTGTCACCGTGGCACACTGCCATGCCGTTCAGGCGGAGGTTAAAGGCCCCTTCCTGTTTAAAACCATAAGAATCAATGACTTTGAGTACGTTTTCCGCTACTTCATTCAGCTTCACAGATCTCACCTCCCTTTTGCATGCCGCATGTGCATGACTCTGCCTCCTGCCCAAAAAGCTGCGGCATGACCGTCTTTGCAGCCCCTATAGATTCTACCTTTCCGTCTGAAATGACCATAATACGGTCAGCCATCTGGATGATACGCTCCTGATGGGAAATCAGGATCAGGCTCTCCTTCTTGGCTTTGTGTATCTTCTCAAAACGTTTGATCAGCATGGAGAAGCTCCATAGATCGATTCCTGCCTCAGGCTCATCAAAGATACAGATGTCGTGTTTCTTTGCGAGTACCGTCGCAATCTCGATACGCTTCATCTCCCCGCCGGAAAGCGTCGCATCTGCCTCCCTGTCAATATATTCCATCGCACATAATCCCACGCTGCTTAAGAGTGAACAGCACTCATCCTCGGAAAGCTTTGTTCCTGCCGCCAGAGATAAAAGCCGTCTTACGGTCATCCCCTTGAAACGCGGCGGCTGTTGGAATGCGAACCCCATGCCTGCTTTTGCCCGTTCATTGACCGACATGTCCGTAATATCCGTCCCATCCAGATAAATCTTCCCTGCCGTCTGCCTGTTGATCCCCATCAAAAGCTTAGCCAGTGTGGACTTGCCGCCCCCGTTCGGGCCGGTGATAACGAGCATCTCTCCGTCTTCCACCGAGAAGCTGACATCAGAGAGAATCTCAGACTGCCGGCCTTCTTCGGATACGTCATATGATAAATGTTCTACCTTTAACATCTTTGCACTTCCTTTTCTCCATGATAATCACAGTTTGGCTTCCAATTCAGAAAAACGCCTGAATAAAGCCTGATAAGTATCTGCGTAGATACTTCCGCGCCTCCAGATAAATGTAAAATCATGGCTGATCTGAAAATCCTTTAGTTCAATCTGCTTTAATTCACCGTTTTCCAGTTCTTCACGAACTGCGACTTCATATAAAAATGTAATCCCTAAGCCCTCTTTTGTCAACTCCTTAATCGTATGGAGGCTCCCTATTTCTGCTGTTTTCACGAAATCTTCCACACAAAAGTTCTTAGAGTCAAGATAGCGTTCCAGCACCTCACGTGTTCCTGATCCCGGCTCCCTAAGAAGCAGCCTTTCGTCAAACAAGTCCTCCAGTCTCTTCACCTTTCTGTGAAATGGATAAGACGGACTGCACACTGCGATGTAATCTTCAGTTGAATAATGCAGAAAATCATATTCACTTTTTTTAAAGAACCCCTCTACAATTGCAAAATCGATGTCTCCGTGGTCCAGTTTGTGGAGCAGTTCCTGTGTATTCGCAACCTCCATGTGGAGATGCGCATCCGGATACACGCTGAGATACCGCTTCAAGATCCGCGCCATAACGATCTCCCCGACCGTCATCGTGGCGCCGAACCGGATATCCTGAAATCCTTCCGACAAATGCCGGATCTGGTTTTCCAGAGAAATCTCGTCATGCATCATAGTCATAGCCGCACTGCGCAGCATCTCTCCGGCCGGAGTCATCTTAAGCTTCTTCCCCTCATAGCGGAACAGCTTGACCTGATAGTGCTTCTCCAGATACCGTATATGCTGCGATACAGCTGGCTGTGTGATATTCAGTTCTTCTGACGCCCTTGTAAAATTCATGCACTGGCATACGGTCAAAAATGTCTCCATCCGGAAATCCTGCATAGTTTCCCCTCGTCTCACTGCTTTTCTATTTCTATCATAATATATTTTTATGATAAAATAAAGATATATAATTTTATTTTATAATTTTTTTATGCTACTATAAGAACACGGCAGGATACATCCAGAATTATCCAGTTTATGCATATGGTTACTGTATACCATCAGCTCAACTGCCGCGAAATTTAAATGTTATCTTAGTAAGAGGAATGGAGGATATTTATTATGAACTTTTTGAAAAAGAACGGACCGGGGCTTTTGTTTTGTCTGGTGATTGCGGTGCCATCCTGGTTTTTAGGAAAAGCGGTGCCGGTCATCGGAGGTCCTGTTTTTTCTATATTAATCGGCATGGTCTTAACACTTCTGATCAGGCAGAAAGATACCGTACAACCGGGTATCACCTATACTTCCAAAAAAATTCTGCAGGCTGCCGTCGTATTTCTGGGATTCGGCATGAATCTGACAGAAATCCTTGCAAAAGGGCGGCAGTCACTGCCCATCATTATCTGCACAATCAGCACATCCCTGATTATTGCCTTTATCCTGTATAAAGCTTTGAAACTGGATCCGAACAATGCCATCCTTGTCGGAGTCGGCTCCTCAATCTGCGGTGGTTCGGCCATCGCGGCAACAGCGCCGGTCATCCGCGCAACAGATGAAGAAGTCGCACAGTCTATTTCTGTCATCTTTCTGTTCAATGTACTGGCCGCTTTGATCTTTCCGACATTGGGCGGGCTGCTCCACATGAGCAATGAAGGCTTCGGGCTCTTTGCCGGAACCGCCATCAATGACACCTCTTCCGTCACCGCGGCGGCTGCGGCATGGGACGGCATTCATGCAAGCCATACACTGGAAGCTGCCGCAATCGTCAAAATGACAAGAACTCTGGCGATTATCCCGATCACCCTTGCCCTTGCCATCTATGGGGAAAGAAAGGAAAAAAAGACCGAAGGATCTTCCTTCAGTCTCAAAAAAACGTTCCCGTATTTTGTCCTGTTCTTTATCCTTGCGGCTGTTGTAACGACCGTATTCCATCTTCCGGTCAGTGTCACAGCGCCGTTAAAAGAACTGAGTAAGTTCCTGATCATCATGGCGATGGCAGCAATCGGACTGAATACAAATATTGTCACGCTCGTCAAGACCGGGGCAAAACCGATCTTCACCGGGTTCTGCTGCTGGGTCGGGATTACCGGGGTCAGTCTGCTGATGCAGCATTTCATGGGTATCTGGTAAAAATTCTGCATAAGAGAAAGGCCGGAATCAGACGTTATTGTCTGAATCCGGTCTTCTTTTTATCTGTCAGCTTCATGATCTTTTTGCTTATTATTGTACGGTAGCAATATCAATCAGGGTCAGTTTTTGGATATCTGTATTCTCCAGACTTGTAATCAGTGCCCTTGCCGTATCCATTGCAGTCAGTACATTTACACCTGTCTCGATTGCATTTCTGCGGATCACGAATCCGTCTCTTGAATGTTCCGCGCCCTGTGCCGGTGTGTCGATGACAAGATCGATCTCATGTCCTAAGATCAAATCAAGCAGGTTCGGGGATTCCTGTTCGATCTTGCGGACCGGAATCGCCTTGACTCCGCCCTCATTCAAAGCTTTGGCAGTACTCTTCGTAGCGAAAATACGGTACCCGATCTTTTCGAATCTGCGTCCGATCTCCACAGCCTCTGGCTTGTCTTCATCACGCACGGTCATGATCATGTTCTTGTATTTTGGCAGGTTAATTCCTGCTCCTAAGAATGCCTTATATAGTGCTTCGTCGAACGTCTTTGCGATACCTAAGCATTCTCCCGTTGATTTCATCTCCGGTCCGAGACTGATGTCTGCACCGCGGATCTTCTCAAAGGAGAATACAGGCATCTTGACCGCCACATAATCTGCTTCCCTCTGAAGTCCCGGTGTATATCCCAGATCCCTGATCTTACTTCCGATAATCACCTTCGTCGCAAGCGGTACGATCGGGATTCCCGTCACCTTGCTGATGTAAGGCACAGTACGGCTGGAACGTGGGTTTACTTCGATCACGTATACATCCTCTTCCCCGCATACGATGAACTGGATATTGATCAGTCCGACCACGTGGAGGGACTTTGCAAGCCTTCTTGTGTATTCGGCGATTTTTTCTTTTGCCGCACTGCTTAAGCTCTGTGCCGGATACACGGAAATGCTGTCACCGGAATGGATTCCTGCACGCTCGATGTGTTCCATGATTCCCGGAATCAGGATGTCTTCGCCATCGCATACGGCATCTACTTCGATCTCTTTGCCCTGCAGGTATTTATCTACGAGGATCGGATGATCCTGTGCAATTCTGTTAATGATTCCGATAAATTCATCAATATCATGGTCATTGATGGCAATCTGCATTCCCTGACCGCCAAGTACGTAGGACGGCCTTACCAGTACCGGATAGCCCAGCCTGTTTGCAACTTCCTTTGCCTCCTCAGCCGTATATACGGTTCCGCCTGTCGGACGCGGGATCTGACACTCTTCCAGAATCTCATCGAACAGCTCCCTGTCCTCTGCCTTGTCTACATTTTCGGCAGAGGTCCCGAGGATCGGAACGCCCATCTTCATCAGGCTCTCTGTCAGCTTGATCGCTGTCTGCCCGCCGAACTGCACTACCGCGCCGTCCGGTTTTTCCAGATCCACAATGCTCTTGACATCTTCCGGTGTCAATGGCTCAAAGTACAGCTTATCAGCGATATCGAAATCAGTGCTCACGGTCTCCGGATTATTATTTACGATGATCGTCTCATAACCTTCTTTCGAAAATGCCCATGTACAGTGAACGGAACAGAAATCGAACTCGATTCCCTGGCCGATGCGGATCGGGCCTGAACCAAGTACAAGCACCTTCTTCCTGTCCCTTGTCTCTTCTACCTCATTCTCTCTTCCATATACGGAATAGTAATAAGGTGTCGCTGCCGCGAATTCTGCCGCACAGGTGTCTACCATCTTATAAGCAGCCACGATTCCGTTTTCATGGCGCATGTTGTGTATCTGCGTCTCTGTTTTTCCGGTCAGTTGTGCAATCACATTGTCCGGGAATTCGATCTTCTTCGCCTGTTTTAAAAGCTCCGGAGTAAGCTCCTGCGTTTTCAGGGCCTGTTCCATTTCCACAAGGATGGCTAATTTATCAATAAACCAGTTATCAATCTTCGTGATAGCGTGAATGGTCTCATAGCTGATGCCACGGCGCAGTGCCTCCGCGATTCTCCAGATTCGCATATCATCCACAATCGCAAGCTCCTCTGTCAATCCATCCACACTCAGACCTGTGAAATCATATGACATCAGGCTGTCCACATGCTGTTCCAGTGATCGGATAGCCTTCATCAATGCGCCCTCGAAGTTGTCACAGATACTCATGACTTCCCCTGTCGCTTTCATCTGTGTGGTCAGTGTCCTCTTGGCACTGATAAATTTATCGAATGGAAGCCTCGGGATCTTGACAACACAGTAATCCAGCATCGGCTCAAAGCTTGCGTATGTCTTTCCGGTAATCGCGTTTTTGATTTCATCCAGCGTGTATCCCAGTGCAATCTTTGCCGCTACTTTCGCAATCGGATAACCTGTCGCCTTGGATGCCAGTGCGGAGGAACGGCTTACACGGGGGTTTACCTCGATGACACAGTATTCGAAACTCTCCGGGTGAAGTGCATATTGTACGTTACACCCACCGGTGATATTCAGCTCGCTGATGATGTTCAGTGCGGACGTACGCAGCATCTGGTACTCTTTATCCCCCAGTGTCTGGGACGGGGCCACAACGATACTGTCCCCTGTGTGTACACCGACCGGGTCAATATTTTCCATATTACAAACGGTAATGCAGTTTCCATTGGAATCACGCATCACTTCATACTCGATTTCCTTCCAGCCGGCGATGCAGCGCTCTACCAGAACCTGTCCCACGCGTGAGAGGCGGAGTCCGTTTGAAAGGATCTCTACCAGCTGTTCAGAGTTGTCTGCGATACCGCCGCCGCTTCCTCCTAATGTATAGGCAGGACGCAGTACGACCGGATAGCCAATCTCATTTGCAAATGTAAGGCCGTCCTCGACATTTTCCACGACCAGAGAGGCTGCAACAGGCTCGCCGATCTTCTCCATTGTCGCTTTGAATTCCAGACGGTCTTCGGCCTTCTTGATCGTCTCTGATGTTGTTCCGATCAGGCGTACATTATTTTCTTTAAAAAATCCTGCCTCATCCAGCTCCATAGCAAGGTTCAGGCCTGCCTGTCCCCCGAGTGTCGGGAGCACGCTGTCAGGCTTTTCTTTTTTAATCAGCTGTTCCACAACTTCTACGGTAAGCGGTTCGATATATACACGGTCGGCGATGTCCTTATCCGTCATGATGGTAGCCGGGTTGGAGTTCAGAAGAACAACCTCGATTCCCTCTTCTTTCAGGGAACGGCACGCCTGTGTTCCGGCGTAATCAAATTCTGCCGCCTGTCCGATAATAATCGGACCGGAACCGATGACTAATACTTTCTTTATATTTTTATCTCTTGGCATTATTTCGTTCCTCCCATCATTTCTATGAATCTGTCAAAAAGGTACCCTGAATCCTGCGGTCCCGGGCATGCCTCCGGATGGAACTGTACGGTAAAGATATTCTTTCCCAGATATTCCAGGCCTTCATTTGTCCCGTCATTTACATTGGTGAATGCCGGCACGGCCACATTCTCATCCACACTGTCTGTATCCACGACATATCCGTGGTTCTGGGATGAAATATACACGCGGTTTGTCTTCAGGTCTTTCACCGGGTGGTTTCCTCCCCTGTGTCCATACTTCAGCTTATGTGTGGACGCACCCGTAGCAAGAGCCATCAGCTGATGTCCCAGACAAATAGCAAAAACAGGAATATCTGTATTGTATAATTTCTTGATTTCTTCGATAATAGAAATGCAGTCGGCAGGGTCTCCGGGACCATTCGAAAGCATAATACCGTCAGGATTAGCTGAAATGATTTCTTCAGCAGTTGTGCGGGCCGGATAAACAGTCACTTCGCAACCACGTTTATTTAAAGAGCTGGCAATGTTATTCTTTGCGCCTAAATCAAGGAGAGCAACTTTTTTCCCGTTTCCTTCGAGAACATATTTCTCAGAACATGTCACTTTGGAAACAACATCCCCTACCTTGTAGGCCTTCAATCTCGGAAGGATCTCTTTCAGGTCATAATTCTCATTCGTCGTGATCATCCCATTCATGGTACCCTTTTCTCTCAGTATCTTGGTGAGTGCACGGGTATCTACATCTGCAATTCCCGGAATGTCCTGCTTCTCAAGAAAATCCTGTATCGTACCTTCACAGCGGAAGTTGCTCGGCACACGGGATAATTCTCTTACAATATAACCATCCGGCCATGCTTTTTTAGATTCCATGTCGGGCGTAATCCCGTAATTCCCAATCAGCGGATAGGTCATGACGACTGCCTGTCCCGCGTAAGAAGGGTCGGTCAGTACTTCCAAATACCCAGTCATAGAGGTATTAAACACGATTTCACTAATCATCTCTCTCTTCGAACCTATGCTTATTCCTGTAAACACGGTTCCGTCTTCTAATATCAGAAACGCTTTCATATGTTCACCTATTCCCTTCATATTTTACAAAACAAAGGCACTCGTGGAGTCTTCTTGTGTCCAGAGCGCCCATGTGCTCAAATTGTAAAGATTATACTACAATTCAAATCATATTTCAACATTTTTTTTACGTGGATTATTTCCATGCTGTTCCTGCGTTACTGTTCACGCCCTGCGGGCGCGCACAGTAACGTTCCTGCGTGCTATTCATAATTCCAGTAAATTGTTATTTTGTCCATTACCGCATCCTCGATATACGTATACTGTACAGACACCAGCCCGTAATAATCCAGCAGGTTCTGCACGGCCCTCTTCACCAAGTCATCCAGAACCATGTCATGCGCCTCCTCATAGAGACTGTCGCTGGCAAACTTACAGGTAAAAGAACTCTCCATATTATAGATAGAATTATTCATGTCCAAAAGGAGCTGGTCCGGGTCAAATGTTTCATAATACATGCCGTTCAGTCTGTAATAATTTAAATCCATCGAATTGCACTGGGGGTATGTGACAAAAGTATCCGCCGTATGGTTCTTCATGATCTCCGCATCGCTGCAGCACAGATAATCATAATTAATGCTCTGCTCCGGGGGCGCTTTGCCACCCTCAGCCTCGATAAAAACAGGGTCTCCGAAAGTAACATCCATTTGATAGTATTGCCCGCCGCAATTCACGATATTCCATGCATGTGCGCCCTGACCCGGGATATTTCCTGTTACATAAATACATTCTATGCCAAGCCTATTAAGCAGGTACTGGGCCCCCCGGGAATACCCGGCGCAGACAGACGATTTGCCTGCCAGTGAGCTGTAAATCGTCTGGTTATCCGGAGCATCCAGATTATAATCCACCGTGTTCACGAGATACTCGAAAACATATTTGATCTTATCATATTCAGACATGTCCCCGCTGATCCCCGTAAAACATTCCTGCACTGCCGAATCTATTTCCGCCTGCTTCTGGTCCTTTTCCCCGCCCGTATAAGTATAGACCGGCCGGACCTCGGAATACGCCTCGTAACCTGTCATCTGCATCTCCCCGCTGCACCAGAACAGCTGGGGCATATCACACAGGATGTACCGGCTGACCGTCTTGACTGCCTCCATATCCGGGGTGTGCATATATATCACATCCGAAGTATCCATCAGCCCCTGGTACAGCTCTTTATACAGCGCCTGTTCCTCTTCATTCAACTGCCGGTAATAATACCCGCCTGAAACATCCTCATCCTGGACACTGACCTCCTCAAAAGGCACCCCCGCCGTCCCAGATGCCTTCTCCCTGACCGTCTGGATCACTTCCCCTGTAGATGCAAAAATGTCCGGGAGAAGCCTCTTTACAACTCCCCCCAAGCCCGCAAAAATACAAACTACCATCAATATGGCCAGAAACACCGGCCATTTCCTTCTCTTCCTTCTTCTCGCCATATATTTACCCCTTCCCGGACCCCCGCCTTCACCGCAACAAAACGCTGCCTGCAATCATTATAGTTCAGGACGTAATAAAGTTCAAGTTTACTACGTCCCTAATTGAGTTTTGTGGTGTACCAGAACGCTTTCAGTGGTGTACCCATTTGTAGTTTTTTATTATTTTTCCACTTTTTATTCTCTATAATGTGTCAATTATCCACCTTTCTTAACAACTTTTTAATTTCCTCTCTGTTATTTTTATGTTATTATACTGTGAGGGGGTGATACCAATGATGCATGTATTTTATTGTATAAAATGCAAGAAATACCACTATACTAATAATAAATCGCACGCTCTTTGCTGTGAACAGCCCATGTATTATGTAGATGTAGATTTCACAGAATTTGTCAGGATGAATAAGAGTGAACGAGAGAATTTTCTGCAGCTTTATTCTTTGGCAAAATAGGACTATCGTTTTACTTTTTCACCCTTTTATACATATTCACACTGCTTTTGTACACAATATATGAAAAAGGTAAGGTGAATGATTATGAGAGAAATCAAACTGCCCTCCAAGGCTACAGAAGCGAATGTATACGATGATGATAATATTCCGGAGATTGACCTGCCCGGGAAGAATGGTCTGAAGAATATCATTCCTGATGAAGTGCCGCCAAGGGAGGGGCCTGGCGGTGAGTAATACGTTCCCGCATGTTCAGGCCGTGTAATTTAAAAAACCTGAAAACGGATGATTTGAAAATGTTCCGTTTTCAGGTTTTTTCTTAGTTGTGTTTAAGAAGCCATAACACTCTTTTACACTAATTCTGCTATTCTTGATACTCCAACGTATATCTCAGATATTTTGTACCATGTCCGGTAATCAACTGTTCCTGTCTGTGGTAATCCGAATACGGACTGAAATACTTCTACGGATGCTGCCGTTGCCGGGCCGTATATTCCGTCGGCCTCTATTTTCGGAATTGCGGGGTATGCCCCTGCTATGACATTTAACTGTTCCTGCATTTGTCTTACTTTATCGCCGCTGGATCCTATCTCAAGGGTATATCCCGGCCATGATGACGGGATTCCGGATATCTCCTGGGCGGTGTTGATGTACATGTCGTCCCCGTAATAGTATCTGAGAATTTCGATCGGGGTATACCCCTGGTCACCAAGGGCTTTTGAACCCCATTGTGTCATCCAGTTTGGACAACTTACCCTCCGGCCGTCACAGTACTGTGTCAGAATCGGCTGTCTTACATTTGGGCGGGACAGATAGTCGGCAAATAACTCATCTACAATCACGGAAATCGTATCAAATACGTTTCTTTCGGGTATCCATTTGTGGTCGAATGCAGTAGAAGATGTAATTGTAAAATCGTATCCTTTGTTCCTGTACCACTCCGTGTATACGCGGTTCAATGTAAAGGACATAATAGCCAGCACGTTTGCCCGTATGGTATCGGCGGGCCAGGTTGCGTAGATCTCACTGGATGCGACATTTTTAATATAGTCCTTATATTTTACATAATAGTTCTGTGCCGTGGTGTCTCTCGGAGATCCGTCGTGGACAACAATATATTCAGGCACAACGACCCTGCTCAGCACGATCTCCCCGGTCTCATTGATCGGCTTGATCTCCTCCTCCGCTATCTTCGGCGGATACTCTCCGTACAGGGTATGTGCGGGAATCACGAACACTTCCTCATTTTGCTGCTGTTCGCTCGGACGCAGCCTTACATTCTGTATTGCCTTCACTTCCGGCAGAAGCTCTGCGCCTGATATACTGACTGGTTCAAATCCCGGTGCGCTGACATCAAATGTGTATTCGGCATATGGCATCTCTTCAATAGATGGATTCAGACTGTATTCAAGCGGCGGCGTAGCCAGTTCCACTTCTTCTGTCTGACCCGATGCATCCGTGCTCAGCTGTTCTAGTGTACTGTCCGGCACTCCTGTATATGATATCGTGATACTAGCACCCGATACAGGAAAAGATGTAATGTCCGATGTCACATTGATCTGCAGACGTCCTTTATCTACGGCGTTATTCTGCATTGCTTTTATAGAAGTCATAGATTTCCTCGCAAAAATCATTTCTATTATATATATGCAGAATCCCTTCCCATGATTACAAATTCAAACAATCCGGAGCCCTTTCATCAGAAAAGGTTCCGGATATCATTAAACATAACTACAACCATGAGTATCATCAGCAGTGCAAATCCCGCAAAATGTACCATACCCTCTTTCTCGGGGGGCACTCTTTTGCGACGCACAGCTTCCACAAAAAGGAACACAAGCCTTCCGCCGTCCAGCGCCGGGAGTGGGAGCAGGTTCATAACCCCTAAGTTGGCTGACAGCAGAATCGCGATGTTCAGAAGGTTCAGCACCACGGCCTGCCAGCCTGCCGGGGCGGATTCTTTATAGATTCCATCCACCACGTTGACGATCCCCACAGGGCCCGACATCTGCTTAATGCCCACCTGACCCGTCACAAGCAACTTCAGACAATCAAACGTATAGTCCACCCAGTAGCGCAGCGTATACGCCCCGTACTGCACGGATTTCAGGAAACCAGCTTTGGTATACTCTCCGGTCCCCCGGATTCCGAGCCTCTTATTAGCATCACCCTCCAGCTGCCTTGGTTCCACTGTGACAGTATGTTCCTGACCGTCTCTTTCGTAAGTTACAGTAACTGAATCGCTGTCTCCATTCATCAGATTAAACAGGGTCACTTCCTTCCAGAGGTGGATGCTCTTACCGTTCATCTCAGTAATGACGTCCCCTTCCTTCATTCCCTGTTCCATCGCCGAATACCCTTCATCCACCCCTGACAGTACAGGTGCATCATATCCGATCCATGCGACCATGATAATGGAAAATACCAGGGCCATGATGAAGTTGAATACAGGGCCTGCCGCGATAACAGAGATTCTGGCCCAGACAGACTTCGTATTAAAGCTGCCTTCCGACTGGTCATCCACATCATCTTCACCCATCATGCACGCCCCGCCAAACGGCAGAAGCTTCAATGAAAACTTTGTCCCCCCGATTTCCCTTCCTATGATTGTAGGACCAAGTCCCAGTGAAAATTCGTCCACGCGTATTCCATTTAACTTTGCCAGGGTAAAATGCCCCAGCTCATGGAATATAATAATCGCACTGAACAAAAGTATTGCTAAGATTATACCCATAAACTACCACCTGTTTTTAATAAATTCATATGTTTCCTGTTCTGTATTTAGTATCTCTTCCACGGACGGATTCTCAATTATTTTATGATGTTCCATACAAGTCCCGATAATTTCAGGAATCTGCAGGTAGCGGATCTTCCTGTCCAGAAACATAGCCACGGCTTTTTCATTAGCGGCATTGAGCACAGTTGGAAGTGAACCTCCCCGTCTGCCCGCTTCAAATGCCAGCTTCAGGCCGTAAAATGTATCCATATCCGGCTTTTCAAACGTAATCTGTGAGAGACTTGAAAAATCCAGCCTGTCACCCGGCAGGTATCTCCTCTCGGGATAATAAAGTGCATATTGTATCGGAAGCTTCATATCCGGCGTTCCCAGCTCGGCTATGATTGCCCCGTCCTCGTATTCCACCATCGAATGGATGATACTCTGCGGCTGAACTACCACTTCCACCTGGTCGACAGACACATCAAAGAGCCACTTTGCCTCAATCACTTCCAGCCCTTTGTTGACCATTGTAGATGAGTCAATCGTAATCTTCCGTCCCATCTCCCAGTTCGGATGCTTCAGTGCATCCTCAACCTGAATGTTTTCAAGTTCTTCCCTTGTCTTCCCCCGGAATGGACCGCCCGATGCCGTGAGCAGAATCTTGTGCAGCGCTTTCCTCTGTCCGCCCTGCAGGGACTGGAAGATGGCACTGTGTTCGCTGTCCACGGGCAGTATGGCCGAACCATACTCCCTTGCAAGCGGCATAATGATATGACCGGCCGTAACCAGTGTTTCCTTATTCGCCAGCGCGATATCCTTTTTTGCCTTGATTGCTTCAATGGTCGGCAGTATCCCGATCATCCCCACGATCGCCGTCACAAGAATCTCCGCATCCGGCTGCACTGCAGTTTCAAGAAGTCCGTCCATACCGGATAAGACCTTCACGTCCAGATCGCGGACTTTCTCTTTCAGCTCCAGAGCCTTCTCCTCGGACCATACCGCCGCAAGCTTCGGGGAAAATTCCCGGATCTGCTGTTCCAGAAGTGCAATGTTGCTTCCCGCAGCCAGCGCAGTCACCTCGATATCCCCGTTCTCCCTTACAACCTCCAGTGTCTGGGTTCCGATGGAACCTGTGGAGCCAAGTATTGCTATCTTTTTCATCTCAAAAACCTCTCTTGTCTTCTACAGCAGCACTGCCAGATAGTAAATGATCGGCGCCGTAAATATTACGCTGTCAAATCTGTCCAGAATACCGCCGTGTCCCGGTATCAGTTTTCCGTAATCTTTAATATCGTGGAACCTCTTGATCGAGGATGCCGCCAGATCCCCAACCTGTGAGATCGCGCCGCCGGCCGCCCCGATGATGGCATATCTTACAATACCGGCTCCGGCATTCCCCCACTTATTGATAGCCAGCGCATAGAGCACTCCCAGAAGAGCCGCCCCCGCGATACCGCCGATACCGCCCTCAATGGATTTCTTCGGGCTTAACTTCGGAGCCATCTTATGTTTCCCAATGAGCATCCCCACGCAGTATGCACAGGTATCACAGCCCCAGGAGCAGATGAATACCAGCCATACGGTAAAGACGCCTCCCGGAAGTATCCTTGTCTGGTAAATATAGGACAGCATCACTGCCACGTAGAACAACCCGAAAAATGCGGCCAGTATCTGTTCTGTCCGGTACTTCGGATAAGAAAATACAAGGACTCCCATCATGCAGATTAAAAACGCCATGAACAGCAGCAAAAACCAGTCTGTCGTCTCCGGCAGGACGGGCTTCAGAAAAATGAGCGCATAGTATGCCGCCGCAAACAGATAACCACAGATTCCCGGTGCTTTTGTATGGATATCAAAAACCTTGTACAGTTCTGACATTCCGATCAGACTGATGATGAACAATGTCGCAAAAAGGATGCTGCCGCCGGAAATAACTGTAAAAAGAGCAATGATCACCAGAAGTATCCCACTCAATAACCGTGTCTTAAACATCCCGTTCCTCCTTTATCCCTCCGTAACGTCTGTCTCTGCTATTATACTGCCCGATAGCTTTGACCAATTCCTCTTTTGTGAAATCCGGCCACAGAACATCTGTAAAATAAAATTCCGAGTAGGCCAGCTGCCAGAGAAGGAAGTTGGAAAGCCTGAGTTCCCCGCTCGTCCTGATCAGCAGGTCCGGGTCCGGAATCCCGTGGGTATCCAGATACGTCTCATAAAGCGCCTCATCGATGCCCGCCGGATCCACCTTTCCATCAGCACAGTCCTGTGCCAGATTCCTGACTGCGCGTATCATCTCATCACGGCTTCCATAATTAATCGCAATTGTAAAATTCAGTCCGCCGTTATCTTTACTCGCTTCTTCCAGTTCCTTTATTCTTCCCTTAATGTCATCATCCAATGCAGTAACATCCCCGATTACACGGATTTTCATGTCATTCTTCTCTGCAGTCTTCAGACAGGTCTTCATATAATTGCGGAGCAGTTTCATAAGAGCATCCACTTCACTTTTCGGACGGTTCCAGTTCTCTGTCGAAAAAGCATAGACAGTCAGATATTTAATCCCCATCCGCCATGCCTCCTCACAGATGCGCTCTACATTCTTGCTGCCCTGTGCATGACCGTAATTTCTCGGCATCCCCTTGGACTTTGCCCACCGGCCGTTGCCGTCCAGTATGATTGCCACATGCTGCGGTACATTCATTGATATATCCTCCTAAAACTGTATGTTTTTTCAAAGAGCAAAAGAGGGGCTGCATATTACAAGCCCCTCTTATTCTCTGACTACTCTCTAAACAGTAAGTACTTCTTTGGATTTTGCTTCGATTGCCTTGTCAACCTTTTCGATAAACTTATCAGTCATCTTCTGAAGGGAATCTTCCATATCCTTGATCGCGTCTTCGGAAACCTCGCTGCCTTTGAGCTTCTTAAAGGCTTCATTACCGTCGCGGCGGATGTTGCGGACTGCAACCTTGGCTGCCTCCCCTTTTTTCTTAACGTCTTTTACAAGTTCTTTTCTGCGTTCCTCAGTCAGTTCCGGGAATACCAGTCTGATCGTGGAACCGTCGTTCGTCGGGTTGATCCCGATATCAGACATATTGATTGCTTTCTCGATTGCCTTTAACAGGCTCTTTTCCCACGGCTGAATCTGGATCAGGCGCGCCTCGGGTACAGAAATATTGGCTACCTGCTGGATCGGTGTCGGTGATCCGTAATAGTCAACTACCAGCTTGTCAAGTACGTGCGGATTGGCGCGTCCGGCCCGGATCGTAACCAGTTCGCTCTCCAGACTTGCCAGTGTCTTAGTCATCTTCTCTTCATATACGTTTAATCTTTCATCCATGTCTTATATCCTCCTTATACTGTCACTTTTGTCCCTGTGAATGTCCCACTCATTGTCTCTGCGATACTGTTCTCTTCATTCAGCCCAAATACCAGCATCGGCATCTTGTTCTCCATACAGAGAATAGATGCGGTCAGATCCACTGCCGCAAGTTTCTGGTCAATGACTTCCTGAATGGAGATCTCATCATACTTCTTAGCTTCCGGGTTTACCTTTGGATCACTGTCATAGATTCCATCGATCGCCTTAGCAAGAAGCATGGCATCTGCCTCTATCTCGATTGCGCGGAGCACGGCGCCTGTATCTGTTGAAAAATACGGATGTCCCGTCCCTCCTGCAAAAAAGATAACCTTTCCCTCTTCCATCGCAGCCACCGCTGCGTCCTTGGAAAACAGAGATGTAAATGCACCGCATACAAATGGTGTGAAAACCTCTGTCTTCATTCCCACATGCCTGAATATATCTGATACATAAATACAGTTCATAACCGTGGCAAGCATCCCGATCTGGTCCGCCTTCGTGCGGTCTATTGTCTCACTCGTGCGCCCTCTCCAGAAGTTGCCCCCGCCGGTCACAACCGCTACCTGAATTCCTTCATCGGCAAGCTGTTTTACCTGCTTCGCAACATCAATGCAGGTAGCCTCATCAAAGCCTGTCTTCTTATCTCCTGCAAGTGCTTCTCCACTCAGCTTTAACAATACTCTTTTCATATGTCCTAGCTCCTTCAAATTCTGTAGTTAGTCTGCAGCTGTTCATAATTCTGGACAGTTACAGTTATTCTAAAATGAAGTATAACATAACTTTTCCATTTTGTCATGCACATATCCGGCATCTCTTTCATCTGTCATCGTTGTCAGCGTATCCCCCGCCATCAGCTTCGTCCTGCCCTTCGGTATCAGCTCTTTTCCGCCGCGCTCAAGCGCAACAAGAAGGCAGTTATCCGGCCATGTAATGTCCTGTACCATTTTTTCTTCCAGTACGGAACCATTCATGATGACAAAATTGCTCAATACCTTCTGGCTGGACCCTTTGACGCCTGCCTGATTCTTTTTATGGCTCTTCAGGATCCTGTCGAGCAGGCTCTCGTAGATCGGCTCCGACTTCAGCAGTGTCGCGATAATATATGCGGTAACCGACACAATCGCAAGTGAAAGCATCTGGCTGACCGAACCGGACATCTCAAACAGGAGAATAATCCCCGTGATCGGGGCACGCACGATGGCCGTAAAATATCCTGCCATCGCGAGCAGTACAAAATTATTGATGTATACCGGGTCCAGACCGAAAAACTGTACCCCTGTCATGGCAAAAATACCGCCGATCATAGCCCCAAGAATAAGCAGTGGGAAGAAAATACCGCCCGGTGCGCCGGAACCGAAACTGACCGCCGAAAAAATGAATTTTACAATAAAAGTCAGGACAACCAGTCCCATAACCATCTCCCCATTCGTGAGTGAAACGATCAGTTCGTGCCCGCTGCCTAAAACAGACGGCATGAGAAGCCCCAGCACCCCTGCCGCGGCAAACGCGATCATCAGCCGGGTTGTTTCATTCAGGAATTTCGGCTTTTTATACAGGTCCTGCGCCTTTAACATGGCCCAGTTATAAAATGCCCCCATGACTCCCAGTATGGCTCCCAGAAGGATCAGCATCCAGTAATAACTCTGCGGCAGCACATAGTCAAGCCTAAACTGGAACACCGGGTCCAGACCAATGATATAGGATGAGATATAATCTGCTGTCACAGACGCCGTCATGACGGAGATCAGGATGGACATCGAGAACCCTTTATGGATCTCCTCCAGTGCAAACATCATCCCGGCGAGCGGCGCGTGGAAGGCCGCTGCCAGTCCTGCACTGGCGCCGCATGTCATCAGGTATTTTTCCTCCGTCTTCCCCCGGTCAAGCAGTCTGGAGATTCCCTGCCCGGTCATCGCCCCAAGCTGGATAGACGGGCCTTCCCGTCCCAGGGACAGTCCGCCGAACAGACATAAAAAACCACCGATAAACTTTGCCGGAAGCACTTTTTTCCAGTTCTGGGCCAGTTTCCCTGTTACTTCCCCCTCTACCTGCGGAATTCCACTACCCGAGATCATCGGTTCCCATTTTACGAGCCGTCCCACAATGAATGCCATCAGCATGAGTACCGCAAACCACGCCGCAATACGCAGCGGGTTCCCTCTCACATAGGAAAGAATCTTTTCCAGCCAGATTCCTGCATAAGTCAGTGCAACGCGATACAACAGCACAATCAGGCCGCCGACCGCGCCTACCAGAAGCCCCTCACTAATCAGAATCACAGGAAAACGCTGCGCCCTCTTAATCGTATGTGAAGTATCCTTCTTCAAAATATTTTCCCCCTAATCTTTTCCTAGAAACCTGCTTTTACAATACCTGTACCCGATGATATCCGGGGAAAGGATTTTCCCCGCGGCATCGTCAGATGAACATGGAGAGCAGAACCGTCACGATCCCGCAGATGCCGATTGCAAGACCACTCATTGCACCCTCTATTTCCCCGATCTCGATCGCTTTCGACGTTCCTACGGCATGGCTGCACGCCCCGATTGCCAGGCCGGCCGCCACCGGGTCGGACACACGGAACAGTCGAATAAGCATGGGGGCCAGAATACTCCCCAGAATGCCTGTAAAAATAACTGCAACGACCGTAATCGGAATGACGCCTCCGTGGGCCTGCGCCACGCCGACCGCAATCGGTGTCGTGACAGACTTCGGAAGCATGGACATCGTAAGGCTCTCATCCAGACGAAACAGTCTGCACATTACATATACGCTTCCCATAGACGCAAGAGAACCTGCTATACATCCTACTATAATAGGAAGCCAGTATTTTTTCAAGACAGAAAGCTTCGTATAGATAGAAACAGCGAGGCATGCCGTGGCCGGTGCGAGGAACATGTTGATGATCTCTCCGCCTTTATTGTAGGATTCATAAGGAATTCTCAATACGAGCAGCACTCCAATGGTAAGAACGATCGCAATAATCAGTGGATTGCAGACAGCTGATTTTGTTTTCTGCTGCAGCTTCACCCCAATCCCGAAGGTAATGACACTGAGCGCCACGCCAAAATAGGGGGACGTATATAAAGCTTCCATCACTTCTTCCTCCTGTTCATAAGTTTTATTGTAAATGTGACGCTGAATGCTGTCACCGCAAATGTAATTACTGTTGATACAACACAGATAATAATCAGTTTGACCGCACTGTTTTTAAGCAGGTCAAAATAGTTCATAATACTCACTCCTGCAGGCACAAAGAAAAACGCCATATTCCCCAGCAGGAAATCTGATTTTTCCTGAATGTGGCTGATCTTCAGCACCCCTGTCAACAGGCACAGGAACAGGAATATCATGCCAATCACACTGGCGGGAAAATCAAACGGCAGGAAATGTGCTATGACCTGACTCAGCCAGCAGACTGTAAAAATAATACCGATTTGCTTAATAATTTTCATTCCTCAGACTCTCTTTCGTTTTATATTTAAGTATGATGCCGGCGGATCGTAAAAATAGTACATGACTATGTTCACGAACAGAAACTAAAATGTTAATGTTCACTCCCCAGCCTATCACTACGCTGATAGGCTGGGAGGAATAACGTAAAGCAGCCAATAAGCCTGCCCCTCGCCGAAGGCGACTTTAAATGGGCAGGCGTGTTACTGTTTACAGGCTTGCCTGTGAACAGTACTTAAAATACACCTGTAGAAAGGAATTGTCAACTTTCGCTTGCTTTTCGTATGATGATTGATTATTCTTTCTATAATAACTTATTTTTCTGATTTATTTATCGTGGAGGGATGGCTATGAAAATTATTCGGGGGATCGAATTAAAACCGGGAAGCCAGGAAGAGGTTCTCCCTGATTTTTCAGAAGATTTTCCTTATATTGCATCACGTGTTGAACTGGACCGCTACATCGGCGGTTCTGCTCCGTGGCACTGGCATAAGGAAGTCGAACTTTTTTATGTAGAACAGGGAACTGTGGAATATAACAGCCCCGGCGGAAAGACGCTTTTCCCTGCCGGCTCAGGAGGTTTCGTCAACTCCAACGTCCTGCACATGACCCGTGTCGGAAGCAAGTCAAATGTAACTGCCCTGCTGCATTTATTCGATCCGGTTCTGATCAGCGGATCAAAGGGCAGCCGCATTGACCAGAAATACGTCCTGCCGCTGACCTCCGCCTCCCAGATGGAAATCTTTCGTCTGTCACCAGAGGTCCCGGCACACAGCCACCTGCTTGAAATGCTGAAGGGATCTTTTTCGCTGGACGAGAAGAGCTATGATTATGAGCTGCATCTTCGCACCATTCTTTCAGAAATGTGGTGTAAGCTGCTTGATACGGCCCGCCCGCTGATAGACTCTGGTATAAGGAGCATGCATTCGGACAGAGTGAATGATAAGATTAAGGCCATGCTGATTTTTATTCACGAACATTATGCTGATAAAATCACCGTCGCAAAAATTGCCGGAGCTGCTTTTATCAGTGAGCGCGAGTGCTTCCGGCTTTTCAGAAACTGTCTGAACACTTCCCCCGCAGAATATATTCTGGAATACCGTATGCAGAGGGCCTGCTATATGCTGGCCGGAACTGACGAACCGGTTACCCTGATCTGTCAGCTTTGCGGGCTGGGAAGCAGCAGTTATTTCGGAAAGGTCTTTCGTGAACGCATGGGCTGTACGCCGATGGAGTACCGCAGGAAAATGGCGGAATAATGATATGATTGTACAGTAATTTGATATCTTCCTGTTTTTTTATGCACTATAATGATATTGCAGTAAAAGATATGGTCAGGAGGATATGAATATGATCATTATGAATATTATTAATATGAAATCATTTTTAGAAACTGTAAACGCATGTACCGGATCCGTCTATATGGTCTCGCAGGATGGCAAAAAGACTGATATCAATAAGAAATACGGCATCCAGAAGCTCCTGCTGTCAGAGCATGAGAAAAACAAGAGATACACAACAATCTGCCTCGATATCCCGGTTCCAAGGGATTACATAGATGTTGTAAACTATTACTCCGGTGACTGCTGAAGAGACCGGTAAATATTTCTACTTTATTTCCCCAAACTTATTGACATTCTGCGAAGGATGTTTTATGATACATATGTTTTCACACTTTAAACAGTTAAAATTTTACAGTGCGAAGTCATTGTGATTGGGAGGAAATAAATATGATCATCGTTTTAAAACCACACACATCGGAAGATAACGTTAACCGCGTAGAAAGCCTGATTAAGAAGCGCGGACTGGACACACACATCGTCAGAGGCGCGGAGATGACGATTATCGGCTGTATTGGGGATACAACCGCAATCGACGCGAAGCTGTTTGAAGTCGATGCATCCGTCGACAAGGTCATGCACGTGCAGGAACCTTACAAACTTGCCAACCGCGCTTTTCACCCGGAGGATTCCATCATTGATGTATCCGGCGTCAAAGTGGGCGGCGACCACCTTGCCCTGATTGCGGGCCCCTGCTCTGTAGAATCCCATGATCAGGTTCTGGAGATCGCAAAAGCGGCAAAAGCATCCGGTGCCAATCTGTTAAGGGGCGGTGCCTTCAAACCAAGGACCAGCCCGTATTCTTTCCAGGGACTGGGAATGGAAGGTCTTGATATCCTCTGTGCAGTAAGAGAAGAAGTCGGTCTTCCTATTGTAACAGAGTTGATGTCTCCTGACTATCTGGATGTGTTCAACGAGAAGGTTGACCTGATCCAGATCGGTGCCAGAAACATGCAGAACTTTGACCTGCTCAAACAGCTCGGGCAGCTCGACCGCCCAATCCTTCTGAAACGTGGTTTAAATGCAACCTATGAAGAATGGATTATGTCCGCTGAATATATCATGGCATCCGGTAACGAGAACGTCATCCTCTGTGAACGCGGAATCCGTACCTTCGAGACTTATACAAGGAATACTCTGGACTTACAGTGCATCCCTGTCCTGAAAAAGAAGACCCATCTTCCGGTCATCATAGATCCAAGTCATGCCGGCGGAAAGTGGTGGCTCGTAGAACCAATGGCAAAGGCTTCTGTGGCAGCCGGGGCCGACGGACTCATGGTCGAAGTACATAACGACCCGGAGAGTGCACTTTGCGATGGGGCCCAGTCATTAAAGCCCTCAAATTATGACCAATTGCTGAAACAAATCAAACAAATTGCTTCCGTGGTCGGAAAAATCGTTTAAATAACTTGCAGGGAGCCACTGGGGTCAGACCCTTCTGCAAAGGGGTCTGACCCCTTTGAACACCGTTTTGTATAAAAAGGAGAATATTTGTGGAATTAAAAGTTAATTTAGATAAAAACAGCTATCCTATTTATATTGAATCTGGAATTCTTGAGAAAGCGGAACAATATATCACACAAGTCTTCCGTGGAAGGCGGATCATGATTATTTCGGATGACCATGTCTTTCCCCTGTATGGACAGAAACTGATTCAGGCACTGCCGTCTTTTGCGTGCAGCCATCTTGTTCTTCCTCATGGTGAAACGACAAAAAGTTTTAAGACGCTTCCCCTGATATATACGGCTATGCTGGAGAACCAGATTACGCGAAGTGACCTTGTGATTGCACTGGGCGGCGGCGTTATAGGCGATCTGGCAGGTTTTGCGGCATCCAGCTTCCTGAGGGGTGTAAAACTGGTACAGATTCCGACATCCCTCCTTGCACAGGTTGATTCCTCTGTCGGGGGGAAAGTGGCCGTTGACCTTCCTCAGGGCAAGAATCTGGTCGGTGCTTTTTATCATCCAAAACTTGTCCTGATTGATCCGGATGTTCTGGATACGCTGCCGGAACGTTATATTACCGACGGCATGGGCGAAGTGATCAAATACGGATGCATCCGGGATGCCGCATTATTTGAGACATTAAACAGCCGCCACTCTTTCGAAGACTTGAAGGACCAGCTCTCTTCCATCATTTACCGCTGCGTGGACATCAAACGTGCCGTGGTGGAAAATGACCAGTTCGACACCGGGGAGCGGATGCTTCTGAATTTTGGACACACACTGGCGCATACCATAGAACAATATTACCACTATGAACGCGAAAGCCACGGGGAAGCTGTTGCTATAGGAATGTACCAGATCACCAGATTATCTGAGAAAGCCGGACTTACCGTGCCAGGTGAGGCCGAAAGGATACGAAGTGTACTGAACACATATGGGCTCCCCTTCCAGTGCGGGCTGCCTGTGTCTGACCTGACAGATGCCATAAAACTGGATAAAAAAAATCTGGATAATCATCTGAATGTGGTTCTCCTCCATAGCATTGGTGACAGCTATGTTTACCCGACTAACCTTGATTTTTTCAAAACAGCAGGAATGATTTGATATGAATACAGAAAATGAAAACATACTCCGTCTCGGGGTTCTGGGTGAAAAATTAGGGCACAGCCTTTCCCCCGAGATTCATTATGACTTACTGAAACAACAGAATATCCGGGGAATCTACAAGAAATATGAGATGGATGAAAATGAAGTCCTTCATATATTGGACGTCATGAAAGAGGAAAACATCATCGGAATGAACGTAACCATGCCCTACAAAGAAGTGGCTTACCGCCTTGTGGACATACTCGATCCACATGCCAGGAAAATCGGGGCCGTAAACACCATTTTTATGAAAGATGGCCTTTTCTACGGATATAACACAGACTACATCGGCGTAGTCAGCATGTTTAAAAAGGCCGGGGTCAGCCTGTCCGGGAAAGATATTGTCATCCTCGGGTCCGGCGGCGCCGCAAAAGCCCTGATTTACGGTTTCCACATGGAGGGGGCCTCCAACATCACTGTCGCCGCCCGCAACCATGAGGCAACACAATATCTGGAAGACCTGTTCCCTTATATACACACCTGTCGTCTGGATCAGGTTCCTGCGGGGGACATTCTCATCAATACCACCCCTGTCGGCATGTATCCGAATGCCGGTGAGAGTCCTGTAGATGCTTCCGTTATCAGACAATTCAATGCTGCTGCTGATATTGTGTATAATCCTCTGATAACAGAATTTTTGAGAATCGCAAAAGACGAAGGCCTGCAGATCGTTACCGGACTGATGATGCTAGTCGATCAGGCGATTGGATCAGAAGAAATCTGGTTTAATAAAAAGCTGGATTACAATATGGGAAATCATATTCACGACGAATTAGCAAAACAATTCTGACAATGGCGCGCAAAGGGGTCTGACCCCTTTG
>NZ_QUGN01000011.1:181147-187584 GCF_003479085.1 Clostridium sp. AF19-22AC
CGCGCCATTGTCAGAATTTTCAAACGATCTCCCAGGGATTTTTAACCCCCTTCTCATTCATACAACAGCTCTCTATCGAATGCTTCACCATATCGCTCACCGCCTGGTCCGTATAAAAAGCCATGTGCGGGGTTACGATCACATTCGGGAATCCCCTGAGTATATACAGGTCCCGCTTGCTCAGGATATCTGACTTTCTGTCATAATAATACATACCGAACTCATCCTCGATCACGTCCATAGCCGCTGCCCCGATTTTCTCAGATTCCAGCGCGTCAATCAGGTCCTTTGTATCGACCAGCCCGCCTCTGGCAGTGTTAATCAGCACGGCGCCGTCCTTCATCTTATTAATTGCCTCTGCATCAATCATATGGAAATTATCATCATTCAACGGCATGTGAAGGGTAATCATGTCACATGTCCTATAAAGGGTCTCCAGATCTACATATTCTGCATATTTTGCAGCACTCTCATTTTGATGATGATCATAGGCGTATATCTTACACCCAAAGCCGCTCAGGTCGCGGATCACTGCCTGTCCGATCCTTCCTGTACCGATCACACCGACCGACAGGTTGTGCATTTCCACGCCCTGTATCCCGGGAAGGGAAAAGTCGTTGATCTCCTCTCTCTGCATGATTCGTTTCATCTTGCGGACCGCCATCAGCATCAGCATAACCGTATAATCAGCAACACACTCAGGCGAATACGACACGTTGCTTACCTTCATGCCATACTTCTTTGCCGCCTCAAGATCGATATGGTCATATCCAATCGTCCTTGTGGAAATCATCCTGACGCCCAATTCGTGGAACTTCGCCATCAGTTCCTCATCGATCTTTGTCGTTATGATACTGATATATTCATATCCTGCCGCAAGGTGCGCATTCTCCATACATGGATCATCATGGCAGATGCCAAGCTCCACCTCATATTCTTTTGAAAATTTCTGAAAAAACACTGCTTCATCAAATTCCCTGTAATTATACACAAAAATCTTCATCTCTTATCCCTCCCTGGAGTGTGTTTGATTCTAGTATTCTACATCAATCCATAGTGCCTGACCGCCCGGGCAATCCCGTCTTCTTCCACTTTTGCCGTCACATATTCTGTATAGGGGTCCAGTTCTTCTGCATGGTTCTCCATCGCAACTGTATGCACTGCATATTCAAACATAGATATATCATTCGTGCTGTCACCGAACACATACGCCTGCTCCCGCTCCATTCTGAATTTATTCATTATAAACTCACATGCCGTTGCCTTAGAATATCCTTTTTGAATACACTCATAAGTATTTTCGCCCCGGTCAATTGGTTCAATGTCCTTCTCGATAAACTTGAAAAATGCCTCCTTATCACTCTTTTCATCCGCGTAGACAAACAGCTTGTCGTAGATAAAATTTCCTGTTTCCAGATACGTTTCCATCCCCAGCCCTTCACTTCGAAAGTATCTTTTTGAACTTTCGAGCCTGTCAAACCGGGAAATCCGTTCCGGCAGGTAAACATCGTCCACTGCCTCTATAATCCCTTCAATTTTACATTCCATCATCTTCCGGATGATTTCGCGCCCTCTTTGTTCCGGAATCGAACTTGCAAACAGAATCTCATCCTGATACGTCAGATATGTTCCGCACCCGCATAAAAATCCATCAAACGGAAACTGTTTTATTTGCGCCGGAATACTGCATAGTGTTCGTCCTGTATTAATAAAAAGCAGATGCCCCGCCTTCTTTGCCGCAAGCATGGCATCCAGAGCGCTCTGTGGTATTTCCTTCGTAATCTCACTTAATATCGTACCGTCAATATCAAAAAATAACGCTGCCTTCTTCATAAATATCTCCTGTCATCCTATTTTCTTTCATTTTTTAATCTCACTCTACCACTTTAACACTATTTCCGTAAAAAATCCATTTCTATACCGCACAAAAAATTCCCGATTCCTCCCATTACTTTACATATTTGCCTCAACCGAAAATATTTCTGTGATTCCGACATATACTGTAGAGAATAAGATTCTGGTGATAAAATGAAAATCAATCTGAAAAATCTGGAAAAGAAAACGCTTTTAAAGAAAGGCGCGAAAACACTGCTGCTGTTTGCAGCCGCCTTCCTCGCCGGAACTGCCGCCGGTAAGGTGCAGGACCACTTCTCTCCCGATGCCGCCGAAACAATCACCTCGGCCGATACCATTCCTGAGGGCAGCGCCGCCTCTGCAGAGATTGCTGCCTCCGCGGACGGAAACTGGGGACTGAGCTTCCAGCAGGAGGGACAGCCGCCGGTCGCCAACGCAACCTCTGAGGAATTGAAAAAATACGATGCATACTATACTGGAAATGCAGACGAAAAAGTCATCTACCTCACCTTCGATGCAGGCTTTGAAAACGGAAACATGCCCGCAATTCTGGATGCACTGAAAAAACATAACGTCTCCGCCACATTTTTTGTCGTCGGCACATTCATTTCAACAAACCCCGACCTCGTAAAACGGATGACGGCAGAAGGCCACACCGTAGGAAACCATACATACCATCACCCCGATATGTCGCAGATCTCGACCAAAGAAGCCTTCCAGAAGGAGCTTGGAGATGTAGAAGCCGCATACAAAGAGGCCACTGGAGAAGAAATGACGAAATTCTATCGTCCGCCGCAAGGCAAATACAGCGAATCAAACCTGCAGATGGCAAAAGACCTGGGGTACAAAACATTCTTCTGGAGCCTAGCCTATGTCGACTGGTACGAAAATGACCAGCCCACCAAAGAAGAAGCCTTCGAAAAACTCCTCGGCAGAATCCACCCCGGTGCAATCGTCCTGCTGCACAGCACCTCCAAAACAAACGGGGAAATATTAGATGAACTGCTGACCAAGTGGGAAGAAATGGGATATACCTTCAAAACACTGCAGGAACTGTAAAGGGGTCAGACCCTTTTGCGGTCCGTTTTCAGAATAGTTTAGCAAAAGAGTTTCGCTTGTGAAACTCGCGCCTGCGGCGGCCGCATCGCGGCATCTGCCTCTTACGCCGCAGTGCGCATCCCGCCGGGAGGGCTTTTTATTTCATAGGAAGCTATGAAATAAAAAACAGCGGCCGGACTCTTGAAAGTCTCTAACCGCTGCTTTTTATTGATTCTGTTGTTCATACTGTATGTACAATTATTTTTTCTTTCTGTTTTTAAATCCCTCTACGATGTTCACCATCTCTTCTGACGGATTAGAGATGACTGCTGAATTGAATACTTTACACGGTGGAGCCACTGTTACACTCTCCACTGCGGCGCTCACTGCTGATACACTGCCGCTGATAAAGATCAGGGCATGTCCCCCGCACTTTGTATCCTGTGTCTCGTATGATACGTCTGCTGCTTTCAGCATCTGGTCCGTCACCAGCACAGCATTAGCTTCTCCCAGGACTTCTACCAGTCCATATGCTCCATATGCCATAACTAATACCTCTTCCTTACTTATTAATCGTCATTGTGATTGCTGGTTCTGTCTCTGCCAGTGGTGCTGCGATCACTGTATGCGAAACAATCTTTGAAATCGGTTCTGCCACTCTAAGTGCTGCTTCCATTGCCGCTTTTACATTAGAAACATTCCCACGCAGCTTTACGCATGCGCCCGCTCCCAGACGGTTCCTCTCCACTGCCTGAATCTTCACATCCGCAGCCTTGGCTGCCGCATCTAATGCTACAAAACATGCACACTCGCTGTCCAGCTCAAATACACCTATCGCCATACCTTCATATTGTCCGGCCATAATTTCCTCCTGACTGCAGAACAGCTCTTCCCATTACTCTTTTTCTTCTTACTGCTCTGCTAATATTTTTATTATATATAACTGTTCAAACGATTTCAACTAAAAACGGATGATTTCGACGCTTTTTCAGATTTCTGAATTTGATCTTCTAATTTGGATGCTTTCTTCATCTTGTAAAAATAGTAAGGCACCAGAGGGATCAGCGCCGCAAGCCATGCCGCCGGGTCAGAGAGGCAGACTCCGAAGTAACTCGCCCTCCCCACAAGCACAGCCACAACCGCAGCACGGGCGGCAAGCTCGAATACCCCTCCCAGCATGGGCACCAGTCCGTATCCCATGCCCTGGAGCGCATTCCGGTACACGAAAATGCTTCCCAGAAACGGATAACACCAGAACACTGCCATAAAATACATAACTGCCGCATCAATCACGCCCGTTTCAGACGGCGATACGAACATCAGCACGAGATATCTCCCGAAGAAGAAAATAACTGCCATCAGAACTGCACTGCTGACCAGTATCATAATCTGTGTATACAAAACACCTTTTTTCACCCTGTCCAGCTTTCCTGCACCCCAGTTCTGCCCTACAAAGGTCGCCGCCGTAGCTCCAAACGCAACATAAACACTGGCAACCAGATTCTGTATCTTTGCCCCCGCCGCAAAACCGGCTATATAAACTGCACCGTAAATATTAACAGCACCCTGGACAATGATCGTACCGATGGCGGTAATGGAAAACTGGAGACCCATCGGAATCCCAAGCGCCAGCAGCTTTTTAATGCTGTCCCATGATATCCGGAAATCCTCCCGTTTTAAATGCAGGATATGAAACCTCTTCCTGATATACAAAAAACATAACAATGCCGATATTCCCTGCGCGATCACGGTTGCATACCCGCATCCGACAACCCCCATATGGAACCATGCAATGAATACAATATCCAGAAATATGTTGATCACGGCAGAGATAATCAAAAAATACAGGGGCGATTTGGAATCCCCCAGCGCCCTCATCACGGCCGCAAGGGAATTATAGGCCGCCGTCACGATCAGTCCTGTATAAATCACCGCCATGTAACCGCTCACATCCGGCATCAGTTCCACCGGCGTATTCATCAGCCGCAGGATTGGTTTATTCGCCGCCAGAAGACCCGCGGTCATAAGGACCGTAATCCCGGCCGTCAGATAGACAGACATCGCCGTAAAATGCCGCATCCGGTCATATTTGCGGGCCCCGAACCACTGAGCCACCAGAATCGCAAATCCGCTGCTAATCCCGCTGATCCATCCCGTAACCATAAACATCAAAGAACCGGTACTTCCGATCGCTGCAAGCGCATTCACCCCGAGGAACTGTCCCGCAATGATAGAATCCGCAATATTATAAAATTGCTGAAATACATTTCCTAAAAACATGGGGACCATAAACCCGATCATCAGCCTGACCGGGCTCCCATTTGTCATATCACCTGATTTTTTAGCGCTCATCTTTCTGAGCCCGCCTCTCTATCAGCTGCCCCGCGATGCTCACCGCGATCTCGGCCGGAGTTTCAGCGCCGATGGAAAGACCTATAGGCGTCGTAATTCTGTCCAGATCAGCATCCGTGAAACCCATGCCCCTCAACTTTTCAAACACGCCTGCCTTCTTGTGCCTGCTGCCAATCACCCCGATATAATACGCCTGCGTATGGAGGACCTGCGCCTGTACTTCCAGGTCATCCTTGTGCCCCCGCGTCATAATACAGACATAATCCGATGCCCCGATATCCACATAGTCCGCGATATGGCTGTTCTCAATCAAAAGAACTTCCTCCGCTCCCGGAAATAAATCCGGACGGCTGAATTCTTTCCGGTCCTCCAGAACAACGCAGCGGAAATCCACAGACTTCAGCACCGGGACAAGCGCCTGAGAAACATGGCCCCCGCCGAATATATAAACCCTTCCCGATTTCATCATTTTTTCACAGTAAAAAATCCTGCCCCCGGCCTCAAATTGTTTCGCCTTCTCCCCGAGACTTTCGATGACAGCATCCGGCACAGGCTGTCCTACCAGTCCTCCTGTCTGCGCATAAACTGACATGGGTCCCTGTGCCCCCGCCGAAAGTTCATTGATGATCCAGAATTCTTCCCCTGTCTGGTACAGTGCTTCTATATGCTGCATAAGCGCAGTATTCTGCGGTTCAGCGGCAGAAAGAAACTGAAAATACACATCTACATCACCGCCGCAGATCATGCCAAGGTCCTGAACTTCATTTTTCTTCAGGCTGTAGTGCTCTGTACGTGAATCCTTTTCGGCAAGAACCTCCAGCGCCGCTTCCTCACTGTAATACTCCACAGCCCCTCCGCCGATCGTGCCGCCGATCCTGCCTGCAGATGTGACCAGCATACGTGCACCTGTGCCGCGCGGTGTGGAGCCGGAACTTGCAATAATCGTCACAAGCACCGCATCCTGCCCCTGCCGCAGAGTTTCTTCTAATAATTGAAATAGTTTTTTCATGCTATCAATCCTTTTCTTAAAATTTATAACCTTCACTATTATAACCGATTCCCCGGTAAATTGCACCCACAGAATTATTGTGCACACTCAGCGTGCACGGCACGGGGTGAACAGTAACTCCGAAGATGTTACTGTTCACAGGCACGCCTGTAAACAGTAACGCGCCTGCCCATTTAAAGTCGCC